>JAGUXG010000011.1 GCA_020061965.1 bacterium | reverse complement strand
GGGATAGTAATAAATGGCACAGGAGAATTTAATGATTGCACCATACTCTATAGTGGCTATGGCAACACCCCAAACATAGAGATTACAGGTGGCTCTTGTCTCATTACCAATTGCCTTATTGGCTCATCATCCTCTTATGGGATAAAAACAAAAGCAAAGACAACCATTACTTATTCCAAAATCATTAATAACCAAACAGGCATCCTTGTTGAGGGAGGGTCTTTGTTTATCAGAAAATCCCTCCTTGATAACCAAATAAACATAAACAATTCTTCAGATTCCTTAGTAGATGCAAGGGGAAATTATTGGGGGCTATACCCTGTTGATACACAGAGGCTGATAAGAAACCCAAGAGGCATTTTATACCTTCCCTGTCTTCTATCTTATGAGACAAAACCAAGACCAACTCCAACACCTCCATCTATCTCTGGATGGACGAAGGGGACTTCCAATACATCTTCCCATCTCTTAGATATTGACAAAGGCTTTGCTGTTGGCGATGAGGGTATTATCTTAAAACAAAATGGGGCTAATTGGGAAAAGATTAGCACCCTTTCTACTTCAACCCTCTTTAGTCTCTCCTTTATAAGCACAAATACAGGATGGGTTGTTGGAGAAAATGGGTCTGTCCTTAAAACAAATGATGGAAATTCTTTTTATAAACAAACAATTCCAACAAAGTTTGACCTATATAGCGTTGATTTTGTAAATGAAAAGAAAGGATGTATTGTTGGAGAAAAGGGCATAATTTTGACAACAGAGGATGGCGAAAATTACAATTTTTCTATTAGCTCAGTAACATCAGACCTCTTTAAGCTCCAACTTTTAGATGAAACTTATGGCTTTGCCGTTGGAGAAAAAGGTGTAATCCTTAAGACCCAGAATGGTGGAAAGACATGGAGCAATATAGGAATAGGAACAAAAACATACCTCTCCCTTTTCTTTATTAGCCCAAAAGAGGGATGGGTAGTAGGTGAGGAAGGAACAATTTTACATACAATAAATGGTGGAATAAACTGGGAGGTTCAACAATCTCCAACAAAAAATACCCTATTTGACATTTCATTCTATAAAGGAATTCTTCTCTGTGTAGGTAATAGAATAATCCTTCGCAGTTTAGATTATGGAAAGACATGGAGTATAACCTCATCAAACCTCCCCTTTTCCATCTTAAGCATATCAGAATTTTTTGCTACCACAGAAAACGGCGGCATATTTCAATATCCTTCTATTTTTTGACAGAAAAGAAGATAAATGGTATAATTATTTTATGCAATATCTTTTTTTGTTTCTCTTCATTGCCTTGGGTGGCTATTCTTGTGAGCTTTCTCTTGATACAGGAATAGTCATTGAAGGGACAGCGACAATATCCTCTATAGCTTCAGGTGTTCTAAAGGATAATGAGCCTCAGGTAGTGGTAGGCATAGCAGAAGAAAATCTATGCTATGTCTTTGAAAAAAAGGCAAAAGGGAGTTATACCCTTACTTCTTCTGACTACAAGGTTTATGCAAAAAGTGGTGAAGCCATTGGCAAGGCTCTGGCTATTGGTGATATAAATGGTCTTGGAAGCAATGAGTTAATAATTGCAGGTTCTGGAACAGTATATGTTGTAGAAGGACCAATAAGCGGAGATATTCATTTAGAATGGGGTGAAGGAAGGCTTTTACCTGCAACCTGGACAGATGTCGGAGCTGTAGCTTGCGGCAATGTGAACGGTGATTGGTATGATGATATAATTGTTGCTGCAGATGGAGGGTGCTATCTGTTCTTTGGTAATGAACCCTTAATTCATATACACGAGCCTTTGGTTTTTGAAAAGTCAGATTTAGGCAGATCGCTGGCCACAGCAGATCTAAACGGCGATGGCTACTCAGATATAGCCATTTGCGGAAAGAACAAGGTCTATCTTATTTATGGCTCAAGTTCTTTATCGCCAAGTCTGACCGAGTCTTTTATCATTACAGGAGGAGACAGGGTCGCCTCAGGCAATCTGAATAATGACCAGTACTCTGACCTCATCATCTCTGGAACCGACACCACCTATATCCTTTATGGCACAAGTGGAACTATCGTGCCAACTGAGATAATACCAGGAAGCAGCTCTCTCCTTCTCTGCTTAAACCTTGATGGAGAAGGACCAGATGAGCTTCTTATCGGCGATACTCTATTTTCTGGAACAACCTCTTTTGGCTCTATATCCAGCGGAAATTTACTCTTCTCCTTTGATTACGATAAAGATGGAACAGAAGATATTGTCATGGCAAGCGGAACAACCTGCTTTATCATCTTTGAGCCATACATAATCAGGGGTTCTGTAACAAGAGGATGGGCAGAGCCTATCTCTGGTGTATCAGTCAAGGCAGGTTCTATTTCCGCAACTACAGAAGTTTGGGGAAGCTACAAGCTCTTTCCTTTGGTCACCGGGACATACACCATAACATTAGAAAAGCAGTATCATATCTTCAGCCCAGCCTCTCAAACCCTATTTGTTGACTCCTGCAAAAAAGACATGAACTTCTATGCGGCACATCTCTTTATCAATGGCTCTGTTGCTTCCGAAAATGGAGATCCTATGTGGTGTGTTGACCTTTACTTATCTGGCGATGGCACAGACCACACACTTTCAAGCTCAATAGGAGCCTACATCTTTGAGCTAAACTCCCCTGGAACTTACACTGTCCAACCATCATATTCTGGTTATCTTTTTAAGCCACAGAGCGCCACAGTAAGCCTATCCTTTGACTGTCCAAATATAGAGCTTCCCTTTGTTGGCTACCTGCCTTCCATCTCAGGCTCTGTGACGGATGGAGCAACGCCTCTCATTGCCACAATTACCCTTACTGGCACAGAGACAAAGACAATAATCTCAGAGAATGGCTATTACCTTTTTAATCCTCCAGCCCTTGGTGAGTATATCCTGAAGCCTGAAAGGCAGTATTATACCTTTAGCCCTGCCACAAGAAGCCTTGTCATATCTGAACAGACTCCACACTTTACTCAAAACTTTGACGGACATCATTTGTATATTGCTGGCTCTGTCACCACTCCGGAGCTTGAGCCAATATTAGGTGCTACTGTGACTGTTCAAGGTGTAGGTTCTACCACCATTACTAATGGTTCATTCTGGTTTGACCTGATAGAGCCTGGTACCTACACTATACAATTAGAAATGCCAGGCTATGCCTTCAATCTGCCAGTCTCAGAGACAAGGCTCTTTGATTATGAACATCCGAACAATATATACCCTTTTTATGGTAATCACATCTTTATTGAAGGGACAGTCAGCGGAGCCTCTGGGGTAAATATTAGCCTTTCAGGACAAAGCTTTGCTACTACTACCACAGATGGATATTTTAGATTCAACCTGCAAACACCAGGAGACTACACCATAAAGCCAGAAAAACTTCTGTTTGGATTCAGCCCCTCTATCTGGTCAGCAAAGGTAGATTTTTATAACCCAAACCCAGAGGTTCTGTTCTCAGCCAACCGTCTGTCCCTTAAAGGCTCAATCACTACTGTGGAGTCTGAGCCTCTAACAGAAGCAACCTTGACTATCACTGGTGCCTATTCCACAGAGACCACTACAGATAGCCAAGGCTCATACTACATAGAGCTACTGTATCCTGGAACATACACTATTATCCCAGAAAGATTAGATTGGGTCTTTCTGCCAGCCTCTGTCACCTTAAATTTAATCAAGGAAGAGCAAAGGGATTTTCTGGCTGGAAATATTCCCCAGATTTCAAGCGTCAGCCCAACATCTGCCCCAAATACTGCAAGTTGCACCCTTGAAATCAGCGGCAGGTGGTTTTCAGCAAAGACAACCGCCAGGCTGATTATGGACGGCAATAACAGAGAAGGCTCTCTCACGAGCAATATAGGAACAACCACTATCAGCTTCTTATTCAACCTCTATGGGCTAAAATCTGGAACATACAGCCTATTTCTCACAAACACTCATTGGACAGGAAGCCTTGTAGACTGCTTCTATCTCTCCTATTACGTTGGTTATATTATGCTCAGTCCATCTTCTTTCATTATTCCCATTGGAGGAAAGAAGACCATCTTTGCTCATCTCTATGACTCTGTTGGAAATCCCTTGAACCTGCCTTGCACATGGACAACAACCCTTGGCACCCTGAGCTCAAGTTGCGGAAGCAACACTACACTTAATTCATGCTCTGGAGGCACAGGTTTTATCACAGCAACCTATGGAGGCATTGTTGCCACAGCTTCTTTCACGGTGATTCCTGCTGCATCCTTTCAGGTTACAGGGGATGGGACAGGAACAGCAGGCACAGCTGTCATCTTTTCGGCAAAGGCTCTTCCAACCTCAGGAAGCTATACT
>JAGUXG010000099.1 GCA_020061965.1 bacterium | reverse complement strand
GACGCTCTTCCGATCTCAGCTATATCTTTTGAAGGTAGAAAAAAGGCTTATTGCCAATACCATCTATTGTAAAAGACCCGAAGATGCTAAAAAGAAGGAGAAGGTAGGAACAGTAATAAAGGCAGATATAGAGAAAATTGTCTCTCTTAAGCCAGATTTGGTATTGGCTACCTCCTTAACCTCTCCTAAACAAGTAGAGAAATTGAAGGATTTGGGAATAAGGGCGGTTGTCTTTGAATACCCTAAAAATTTTTATGAACTTTGTGAAGATTTTTTGGAATTGGGAAGAATTGTTGGAAAAGAAAAAACAGCACAAAGGATTATTGGTAAGACAAAGAAAAGGGTAGAGGCCATAAAAAATTCCATTAAAGGTAAATATTGCCCAAGGGTTCTTATCCAGATAGGCTCAAATCCATTATGGGTTGCACCAGGTGATTCCTTCATCAATGACTTTATTGAATTTGCTGGTGGGATAAATATTGCTAAGGATGCAAAGACAGGGCTTTATAGCATAGAAAAGGTATTAGAACAAAACCCAGACATAATCATTATAGCAGAGATGGGGATTATAGGGGAAGAAGAGAAGAATGCCTGGCTTAAGATAAAGGCTATGAATGCAGTAAAAAATAATAAGGTCTATATTATGGATGCTTATAAGCTCTGTAGCCCTACGCCAGTAAGCTTTGTTGAGACATTGAAAGAAATAGAAAAGATTTTACAACCAAAATGGAAGATTTTACACCCAAATTGAAGGAAATAGTAAGATTTTAATCCAAAATTATAAATAAATTTCACCTTTATAAAGAGTGAGCGAAGCGAACAAAAAAAGGAGGTAAAAAAAAATGAAAAAAATTTTATTAGGAATAGCCTTAATGGCGGGTAGTATTTTTGGGGCTCAGGGGACAATAACAATAGTAGGGGAGGAGATTGTGGTAACAGCAAGCAGGGTAGAAGAGAAGCAAAAGGAGTCTCCGGTTTCAATTACGGTAATAACCAAGGAGGAGATTGAAGCCTCTGGGGCAAAAATGGTGGTTGATGTCTTACGAGGTGTGCCTGGTCTTGATATTGCTCAAACAGGAGCCTTTGGTGGACAAGCATCCTGCTTCTTACGTGGAGCAAAATCAGAGTATACCCTAGTGATGATTGACGGTATGGAGGTCAACGATCCTATCGATCCAGGTCGAGGGTTTGATTTTGCTCATCTCTCAACAGCAGGTATCGAGCGTATAGAGATAGTTCGCACTTCAGCAGGCCCACTTTATGGCTCTGATGCAATGGGTGGGGTGATAAATATCATCACTAAAAGAGGAAAAAAGCCAAAAGCATCCTTTTGGGTTGAAGGAGGCCAATACAATAAGGAAAAGGGATTTGAAGCAAGCGGAGCATCTGGCCTATTTAATGGTGCATTCGCATTTAACAAGCAGGAATCTTATGGCATCTCTAGAGCAGCAAAAGGGACAGAAACAGATGACCATTCTGCTACCACTGTTTTGGGCAATATTGGATTTTCTCTTCCTGAAAAGATCAAGGCTGGTGTTTCGATTTATTCCAACAATGCTGATTTTGATATAGACGATGACTCTTTCGATGATGACCCTAATTACACGAGCAAAAGCAAGAGTTTCAGTATAAAGGGAGAAACAGAAATATCACTAAGGCCCTGGTTGAAAGAGAAGATAGATGTGTCCTCTTATAAGATGCGAAGGGAATGTGAGGATGGCACAGATACCGTAGAGCCTTTTGATTGTTCCAGTAGCTGGTATAATGGAAAGAATATTAAAACATCCTGGCAGCAGAACATTTTATTCGAAAAAGATCCATTTACCTATGGTCTTATCTCTGGGATCGAACACGAAATAGAGGAAGGGGAATCTTATTATCACTCAGAGGGTATGCGGGGGCCATGGACAAATGAGTTCAAAAAGAAAAAAGAGTCTAACACTGGCTACTATCTTCAATGCCAACTAAAGAGAGCAAATGTCACCCTCTATGGTGGTGCAAGAATAGACGATCATTCGAGGTTTGGCCAAAAGACAACCTATAAAGCCTCCTCTCTCTGTGTGGCTGGAAAGACCAGGATCAAAACAAGCTATGCCACTGGATTCAAGGCCCCTTCGCTCTATCAGCTCTACTCAAGCTACGGAACCACAAGCCTTAACCCAGATGAATCAACAAGCTATGAGCTTGGCATTGAGCAAGAAATTGGAGAAAAAGTGTTGCTTGGCCTCACTTGCTTCCAGAACGAGTTCAAAAATATGATAGTTTTTGATCAGAAATATAAGAATATTGGCAAGCTAGAGACAGGTGGCATTGAAACTATGATTCAGATTAAACCAACTGATAATCTGATAGCTAATGCAAACTATACCTACACCCAGGCAGAGGACAGAAACACTGGTAAACAACTTCTCAGACGGCCAAAGCACAAGGCAAGATTCAATCTCAATTACTCTTTTCAAAGAGCCAATATCAATCTTTCTTGTATCTATGTTGGTGAAAGGAATGATAAATTCTACGACCCTGTGACATATAGAAGTACACCGATCACACTCCCTTCCTATACATTGGTTAATCTAAACACCTCTTATAACCTAACAGATAAATTTACTCTATTCTTAAAAGTAGATAATCTCTTTGGGGAAGAATATGAAGAAGTATATGGCTACAGTACCCCTGGTCGTTCTTTTTGTGGTGGAGTAAGATGTGAATTCTAAATTATTTAAAAAATATGCAAGACAAACACACACAATTTGACGATTCTTAAAAAGAGAATAGGTGACATTACAGAAGATAATCTGGAAGCAATCTGTGAGATTACAGATAGTAAGCGTATGCAGAGGATAATAGATGAATTAAAGGCAAGGTTAGAGAATAGTGTTAGAAGGGGAAAGGCTCTCGTGCCATACTCTTTTCAGGTGGGCTTGACACAAGTATTTTAGCCTGTTTAGCTTTTGAAATAAAAGCAATCACTGTCACCCTTGAATCCCTTGGAGCAGATATTGATTATGCCAAAAGAGCCAATCTTCATTCTCATTATCATCGAATAGTAAGTATAGATGAAGCCATAGAGGCTATCCCTCGTGTGATAAGAATCCTCAAAACCTTTGATCCGGCTATTCCTAACGATATTGTCGTTTTCTTTGGATTGAAAGAGGCCAAAAAGATAAGCGTAGAGGCGGTGATGACAGGCGATGGAGCAGATGAACTCTTTGCCGGCTACAGTTTTATGGAAGGGAT
>JAGUXG010000159.1 GCA_020061965.1 bacterium | reverse complement strand
GGACGAATTGGAACCACACCGTCTTTATTTGATCCGCCGCTGATAAGCATCCCTCTTGCCCCACGACCAGCAATCTCCTTGGCATAATCAAATAGGCCAGGGGGTGTAGTTGTCGCTCGCATTGTTTTAAGAATCTTACGGCCACAGTGGTCACAGTTCAACTCACATCCTGCCCCAGTAATGGACACAGGCATAAAATAGCAATAGCCACAACTTTGCTTGAATTCCTCAGTCTCATAATGCTTTATACTTGGGACAAAGAAAAATATCTTGTTGGTTATCTCCATAAAACAAGCTCTATTCCCTTAACCTGATACTCATCTTGCCATACAGAATAGCATAAAGGACAAGTAAAGATTATCTTTTCTGCTTCTTTCTCCAATACCTCTTTTAAGTTGTGGGATCGAAAGGAGTCAAATTCCTTGTTTTTTCCAAGCCTTGCTAAAGGTATTCCGCAACACCACTCCCTTTCGCCAAGTAGAGCAAAATCAACCCCTGTATCTTTCAACTCCTTTAACAAAGCCAATGGTTTCTTGCGTTGGGTGATAAGAAAGGAACTTTTGCACCCTACAAAGTAAACCACACGAGCCTTTTTCTTTTTAAGGTATCTCTGGTTTCTATCTTCTTCAAGTTCAAGCCACAATCCCCTCTCTTTATTTGGATAACCAAAGGGATTGTATTGCTTAAGGAGAATCTCCTTTACAGTATCAGGAAGACCAGGTCTTTTAGGAAGGATTATCTCCTCATAAAGAAGGAGCCATCTGTCATTGACTGGAGGACAGGTTCCACTACCACACCATACCGCCTTCTGTAAGGTGCGCTGTGCAAGTATCTCTTGGAGCATAACTTTTACTCGGCGAACAACCCTTCTTCTTCATATTTCTTATAATCGGTCTCAAGCCATTTTTGAACCCCTTCCTCACCGTGTATTAGGTCAGCTATATCCTCTTGTAGGTTGGGAGCATCAATCAAAACAAGCCAACCATTGCCATAAGAGTCTGTGTTGATTAAGCTTGGATTACTGATTACATCCTGGTTTACCTCTAAGATAGTGCCATTTACTGGTGATTTTACAGGTCCAATGTATTTTCCTGCCTCAATTGTACCTAAGGTGCGTCCCTTCGTCACTGTCCCGCCAACAGGCTTAACCTTAACATAAGCAACTGTTCCAGCTACCTTCTGACCAAACTGGTCAATGCCACATCGAACCTTATTTGCTTCCTCGATCCTTAGCCAGATATGATTATCTGAGTTATAGTAATACAACCCAGCGGGCATTTCTACATCTTTATACTTAGCCATATTTACCTCCTTTGTCGCTCACTTCATTCGCTCCTCATAGGGGGTATATAAATCGCGAATCTCGGATCGTGGATCTATTATTCCTTTTCAATCCGCAATCCGCGATTCGCAATCCGCAATTATTCGCTCACTGTCACCCCCGAAGTGGATAATTTGAAATTCCTGCTTCCAATGCCAACTCTGCCATATCCATAACCTTTATCTTAGACTTTTTGGCCTTAAGTGCGTTTTGAATCATTCGTTTACACTGACCGCAGGCTGTGGTTATAATATCTATTTCTACTTTCTCAAACTCTTCTACCAAGCTACCTGCAATCTTATTGACTAAATCAGAATTGACCATCTCTAAATCCCCACCACCACCGCAACAGGTGCTATACCTTCTATTGAATGGAAGCTCTACATAATCTATCCCTGAGATAGCCTTGATTACGCTTCTTGGTGGCTCAAAAACCCCACAGCCACGGCCTAAATCACAGGGGTCATGGTAGGCAACCCTTCCTTTGATACCCTTGAAGCTGATTTTTTTGCCTGCCACTAATCGTTGAATGTATTCACTATTATGAAGGAATTCAATGCCTGGCAGAGATTCCTGATACTCATGCTTAAATGTATGATAACAAGAGGCACAATTAAAGACTACCTCTTTTGCCTGCATATCTTTTATGATCCCTACATTTTTATCCCTTAGCCACTGCCACTCTTGAGATAGCCCTGCCACAATAAGGGGGAAGCCACAGCACCATTCATTTTCACCAAGTAAGGCAAAATCCTCACCGGATTGATATAGAAGTTTCAGGTTAGCCTCTGCAACTGATGAGATAGCAGGGGAAAATGAGGTTATACAGCCAACAAAGTAGATAACATCTGCCTTTTTCTTGTTCAAATATGCATCTTCTGGCACATCTGAAAACTCAGCCCATATTAACCTATCAACATTAGGGTAGTTCAAAACATTATACACCTTCTTAGCCGCATCAAGGGCAATATTGACGGCATTAGGAGCAATCTTTTCTCTGACTGCATCCTCTCGCATGGAAACCCGCAGGCTTCTGGTATTGATTTTAATCGGGCAGACCTCCTTACACCGGCCGCATAGGGTACAGGTGTAAATCTGGGTAGCAAATAATTCTTGCTTATCCTTAGTAGGAACTTCATGGTCTATGAGGGAGGAGAAAAACCCATATTTCTGTCTTAGTTTTTCCCCAAAGGATGAGATAACGCCACCTGAAACCGTATGCTCATCCTTTGTATGTTCATAAACCACACAGTGGTCAGCACATATCCCGCATTTAACACATCCATCTATCTCAATAAGCTGCCTCTTGGAGAATGGGGCCATATCCTCTGGTCTGCTGAAGATATGGCGCTCTTCTGATAGAGAATTGAAGACCACAGTGATAGGGGCTGTAACGATATGCCATAACTTTCGGTTGAATGGGATAGAGCCAACTAAGGTAGCCAGAAAGATGCCGCTTAGACACCAGGTCATAATGTAGAAGTCAGGCCAATGAAGCCCCAATGGAGCAATAACCTTAGAGATCCCATAACCAACAAACCAATAGCAGGCAATTGAATCAGTGACATTAAAGGCTAATATGCTTATTGCCTCGGCAATGAACCGAAAGATAAACCACCCACCAAGTATAACAACCCCAAATACATCACCCCACTTCATTTTAAATACATGAGCCCTTTTGATAGACCGGCGATAGATGAGTATTCCTTCTCCGACAAACAAGATAAGAAAACCAAAGCTATCATTTAATAGGCCATGCAGGGCTTGGGTAGAATTAAAGCTCTCATAAGTTACGGTGCGCAAAAAGTAAAAGTCAGAAAATGGGGCATAGAAAAATAATGCCAGATGCCCAAGGTTATGGAGCCCTGGCATAGAAGATGCCTTAAGGTGATTGACTAAAATGATGCCGATATAGCTTATAATGATAGAAGCCATGGCTATGCCACGAAGGATATTCTCTTTGAAAAGCCTGCGGTGGATAAAGCAGTCAATAATAGCGGATAAAACTTGTCCTATTCTTAGGCTGAATATAATCGCCAATGCTTCCTTAATAATCTGGCTAAAAGGCCGACCTGTTCCCTTTGTCCAGACATAGAGGTTGTTGATTAGACCTAATATGAGGACGAATGTCCCTACTATGAATACAGCCGGACAAAAGGAATCAAATAACGGGTATTCTCCTAACATCTTAACAAGCAATCAGCTTTCAGCCTTCATCACATACACTTCCCAGTAGCCCTTATCTTCCAATCTGACAGCCTCCATCAATAATCCCTTTTTTTGGCAGAGGTTTGGAATCTCTGTGGTTACGGAGGCTTCAGAATCGCAAAGGATTTTGAGCATCTCACCTGGATTTAGCCCATCACTTGCCTTCTTAGTCATCACCAATGGATATGGACAGACCCTTCCCAATACATCTATCTCTTTAGTTGGTGCAATAGCCTTTATATCTATTTCTGACATTTCTAATACCTCCTTATATTTCAATTCGCAATCCGCAATTCGCAATCCGAAATCAAAAGAACATAATATGATCGCATCTTTCCATCTCCTTCAATACCTCATCAAAACCAACCAGATTCAAATTCATATCTGCGCCCATATCCTTTCCATCTACCAATCTTTCGCTCTTTATTCCAAGCCTC
>JAGUXG010000110.1 GCA_020061965.1 bacterium | reverse complement strand
TATCCAATATGGGTGTCCCAATGATCCTCTTTTCTGGAGGAGAGCCTCTGTTCAGACAAGACATCTTTGAATTGGGTGCTTTGGCTAAGGAAAGGATGATAGAAACAGCTATTTCATCCAATGGCTCTTTAATCACTCTTGATGTGGTCAAGAAGATTAAAGAGTCGGGTTTTTCTTATGTTGGCATAAGCCTTGATGGACTGGCAGAGACGCATGATAAGTTTAGAGGGACAGAGGGTGCTTCTGATAAGGCATTAGAGGGTTTGCGGCTCTTGAAGAAAGAAGGGATAAAGGCAGGTGTGAGATTTACCATCACCAAGCTGAATCTCCAAGAGCTTCCCGGGATGATTGAGCTTGTGCTTGCAGAAGGGATTGAGAGGCTGTGCATTTACAACATAGTCTATACTGGAAGGGGAAGGAATATGACGGAGTATGACCTTGATAATTCCGAGAGGCTTGAGTATATTGAGTATCTTCTAAAAGAGGCAGAGAGGCTCCAAGATAGATTAGAAATACTCACTGTCTGCAACCCGGCAGATGGAGTGAAGCTGTTAAGTTATGTGCCGCAAGAAGAAAGAGATCAGGCAAGAAAGCATTTGCTGATGTCCAGTGGCTGCTCTGCAGGTAAAAGATTGGCCTGTATTGACCCAAAAGGGGATGTCTATCCCTGCCAGTTCTGGAGAGATGAGAGATTAGGGAATATCAGGGGAAAACCCTTTAGCGAAATATGGAACTCTGATAACCCCTTGTTAAATAAGCTCAGAAGAAAGGAGGAGTGGCTAAAAGGCTTGTGTGGAGATTGCAAAGATAAAGAGATATGTGGAGGGTGCAGGGTGCGAGCAAAGGTAGTCTCTGGAGACTCTTGGAAAGAGGACCCATCATGTTATGTAAATAAATAGACATAAGACTTTAGACTAAAGATTAAATCAAAAATTTTTATTTTTGATATTCGATTTTCTTGGGTCTAATGTCTTACCCACAAGGAGGCGATAAGATGAAATTTCCCAAGTTTAGGGCAAGAAGGCTGAGAACATCTGAGGGTTTAAGAAGAATGGTAAGAGAGGCAAGGTTATCAATAGATAGCCTCATTATGCCATATTTTGTTGTTCATGGAAGGGGTGTCAGAAGAGAGGCAAAGTCTATGCCGGGTATCTTCCATTTTTCTATAGATACGCTTATAGAAGAGGTGAAAGAGGCAAAGACACTTGGCATTCCAGCCATTCTTCTCTTTGGAATACCAAAGGCAAAGGATGACCTGGGTTCGGAAAGCTATGCAAAGGATGGAATAATCCAGATGGCTGTAGCTGAAATTAAGGCTCATGTGCCAGATATGGTGGTGATTACTGATACATGCCTTTGTGAATATACGACTTCTGGTCATTGCGGCATAGTGAGAAATGGCAAGGTTATAAATGACGAAAGTTTAGAACTTCTGGCAAAGATAGCCCTATCTCAGGCAGCCTCTGGAGCTGATATGGTTGCTCCTTCTGATATGATGGATGGAAGGATTGGTGCTATCAGAAAGGCTTTGGATGAAGCGAACTTTTCTGAGACAGCTATTATGTCATATTCAGCCAAATATGCCTCCTCTTTCTATTCGCCCTTCAGAGAAGCAGCAGACTGTGCCCCTCGTTTTTCTGACAGGAGTTCGTATCAATTAGATGTTGCCAATAGCGATGAGGCTTTGAGGGAGATACGATTAGATATAGAAGAGGGTGCAGACATTGTCATGGTGAAACCTGCATTAGCTTACCTTGATCTCATTTTCAGGGCAAAAGAAGAGACAGGTTATCCAGTTGCCGCCTATTCAGTGAGTGGTGAGTATTCTATGATTAAGGCTGCATCTTCTTTGAGATTTCTTGATGAAAAGAGAATAGTTTTAGAGATTCTGACTTGTATCAAGAGGGCAGGTGCAGATATAATCATCACCTATTTTGCCAAAGATGTGGCTAAGTGGCATGCTTTCAATTAATTCTATAGATACGAAGAAAACAGATGTTTCAATTTATTCAAACTTCTTTCTATAGAAAAAGGTAGCATATCAGCAAAGACATTCAAGATAATCACAGCATTGACACTGGCATCCTTGCTGGCAGCACCCTTCAGCCTTTTACAGATATCCTCATTCACTATCCGTATCTTCTTATATATTTCAACTAAACCCTTAAGCTCCCAATCTGGAGTCTCTCCTTCTTTATTCAGAAAGTATTGCCCAAGAAGATACATAGATACTGCTCTATAAACTGTCTCCTCTGTAGAGGCAAATGGCAGGTGTTGATAGACCATAGGTTTCAATCTCTCCATAATCGGACATCCACTGGTGACCATATATATTCCAATCAAAGAACTTAAGCCTTTTTGAATTGTAGTCTTGGCAAAGATATCCCTCTTATTTGTCTTAACCAAGACATCAGCTTTCTCATACGAGACTGAATCCTTAAAAAAAGCAATTGCTTCAACAAGATTTTGAGCAATAGGGCAAAACTCATATTGAGATTTGGTCAAAGGACAGTTTCTACATTGGTTATATTCTAATCTTGTCCATTCAGGACTTATTATCTCTTCTGGCTGGACGTAATTTAAGGTTTCAGGATTTAGTTTAACACGAAACTTCTTCTCTTTACCATCACCTAATTTGAATATATAGGTATAGGTCAGTTCTTCCATCCCTAAAGTAAATTTTTGTTTAATTGGTACGCCTGGACCGACTCGAACGGTCAACCTACGGATTAGAAGTCCGTTGCTCTTCCATTGAGCCACAGGCGCATCACCTGAATTATAACATCTTCTCTTTGCTTTCGTCAAATTCCCATTTCAGAACTTCCCCAACCTTACAAAAATAGTTATTATAGTTCAAAATTCCTATTTTTCTCTACCCTTGATGCAAGATTATCTTTTTGCTGTTCAGGGGCAGAAGGTGAAAAAGAGGATATGGGGTGTGAAAATAAGATGGGGTGTGAAGGTGGTCCTATGGTTGGATACTGGTGGCCAAAGCTTTCTAGTTACAACGATGAGCTAAAGAGGATGGGGCTTGATGAGATTGATGGCAACTGGGTTGTTGGAGGAAAGTGTCTGCATCCTGTTGGTTTAAACCTTCGAGTTGGGCTTTCTATGGCTGGCTCATGGATTCAGAGCGACAAGATAACAAGTGGCACTGTCACGGAGACATCCCTTGGGGTACTACTTCCTACATTGATTGGCCTCTGCCAGATCCCATTTGGAAAGGGAACTATCTCTCTCGGAGGGGGCGTGGGATACTACCCTGTTTGGTACAGAAAGGAGATAACACCAGCCAATAGGGGAACAACCATCAGTAAGCTCTATGGTGGCAGCATTGGTGGTCAGATTATAGCAGAAGGCCAGTATCAAGTAAAACACTGTATGTCTATTGTGGGAGAGGTAGCTTATGTGATAGGAAAGGTAGATAAGTTATCTCAGGCAGGAGAGAGAATACTGAATGCACCTGAGATAGACCTGAGCGGACTAATGGTTCGAATTGGGTGTAGGTGCAAATTTTAAGGAGGTGATAAAAATGGATAAGACAATCTGTGATTGTTTGGGTTTTATGAAGGAATGGGCAGAGAAGTGTTGTAAGGGAGAAAAACCTCCTCCTAACAAAATAGGGAGTGAAAAAATGGATAAAAAGGAAACACAGAAAATCGTAAGAGAAGCCTATGGTAAAATTGCTCAAGGGCAAAAAAACTGCGGATGTGGTACTTGCGGACCCGATGCCAAAGAATTTGCTAAATCTATCGGCTATTCAGAAGAAGAACTGAAGGTTATTCCAGAGGAGGCTAACTTGGCTTTGAGTTGCGGAAATCCAACAGCATTAGCCAACCTCAAAGAAGGTGAGATAGTACTTGACCTTGGCTCTGGTGCTGGGTTTGATTGTTTTCTGGCTGCCTCAAGGGTTGGTCAGAAGGGTAAAGTCATTGGAGTAGATATGACACCAGAGATGATTGAGAAAGCAAGGGACAACGCAAAAAAGAATGGCGTTGAGAATGTTGAGTTTAGACTTGGTGAGATTGAGAATTTACCTGTAGCAGATGATTCAGTTGATGTTGTAATGAGCAATTGTGTCATTAACCTATCGGCTGATAAGCCAAGAGTCTTTCACGAGGTCTACAGGGTTTTAAAACCTGGCGGAAGGATAGCCATTTCTGATATTGCCCTTCTTAAGCAACTTTCTAAGAAGATTCAGGAGAGCGTTAAAGCTTATGTGGGTTGTGTTGGCGGAACAATACTTATTGATGACTACAGAAAGGTCGTTTGTGCATCCGGATTAAAAGATGTCAAAGTCACAGTCAAAGGCTCTTCGTCTTGCATTGACCCAGACACAAAGGATCCGATAGGCAGTGCCATTTTGAACGTCTTAGAAGAAAGTGAATCTCTCCAGGATTATGTCGTTAATATTTATGTGGAAGGATACAAATGAGAGTAAACTCTATTTATCCACCTAAAAGGGTCTGAAGGCTTGCACTCGCAGAAGGAAAGTTTGGGTTAAGCTCAAGCACCTTTCTATAAGCAGCTATTGCTTCATTCAGTCTGCCCATCTTCCAGTAAGTAACCCCAAGGTTATAGTAAGTGCTTGGGTCATTCGGCTGAAAAGGTATGGCTCCTTTGAAGGCAGAGACAGCCTCTTCATACCTTCCCATCTCTAATAAAGCAGCACCAAGGCTGTGATGGAGAAATATCTTTGTAGGGTCAAGCTCAATCGCTCTTTTATACTCTAATATAGCCTTATCAAAGCTGGCCTTCTTCTGATAGACCATCCCCAGGCCATAGTGTCCATCAGCCCTATCCCCTAAGCCTAAAAATATCTTCTCTGCTTCATCAAGCTCTCCCTTGTCCTTATAGACAAGCCCCAGACTATAAAGGGAACTCATTCTTTTTCCATCAAGGGCTAAAACTTTGTAGTAATAAGGAATTGCCTCATTATAAAACCTTCTTTCTGCCAAAAATCCTGCCCTTGACTCATATCCTATAAAATAATTGTCCCAGTTATTCCCTGTCCTTTCTTCCATAAAGACGCCTGTGTCTCTTATTTTGAAACTGAACTCTCCCTTTTTTATCTCTGAAATGAGATCAGCATCCTTTGAGACGATTCTATGGCAAATTCCCTCTGGAATGAGGTCATAACCTGCTTTTGCTTCCTCAGCAAATGGAAGCGGAACATAGATGGGTCTTGTTTTGCCATTTTTGGCCACAATATCCAGAAATCTTGTGCCAATAAGTTCAGGAGAGGCGGTCTTATTCTCTGCATAAGAAAATCCCAATTCAGGATACATCTCCTTCATCTGCTCACAATACCAGTCGTATCTGAGCTCGAGCTTGTCTATCAGGCTGACATCATCCCTTACCCTCTCCACAAAATGGAGATACCACAAGGGAAAGGCAAAGGTGTCGCCCATAATGAGTAATATGCCATTATTCTGCAAGGGTCGTAAGATGTTCAGGCCATAATCATAGCTGTAGAAATCTCTGTCCCTATTGCAGAGATAGTAGTTGGTTAAGAATGGAAGAAGCCAGAAGCCAGAAGCCAGAAGCCAGAAGAGAAAAGAGAGCCTTTTTTTAGGTATAAGCAAGCTGAAGGAGTAAAAGGCATAGCCGATTAAGATGCCAAGAACTAAGAATGTTGGGATGTAGTAGTCTTCTATATTATGGATTGAATACCTTATGGAATTCAAGATATCACACAAGATGATGAGGAAGAAGAAGATAAAGAGTCTTCTGTTTTTCGTCCATAGAAAGCCAGCACCTACCAGACCAATAATGAGCAAAGGCAAGGTAAACTGATTAGGGAAGAACTGCCAGATATGATTGATTAGGTTCGTCAGCCACTGATTAGATGGGGCAAAATAGTGCCCATACTCCTTTGCTGTAATATGGTCGATAAACCTTGTGAGCGTATCAGGGGAGCCCCAGTTTGCCGCAGGATGGGTAGAGGCGCGGATTGGAAGGTAGAGGTATAGGGATAAAGGAAGAAGAAGATTAAAAATTGAAAATTGAAGATTGAAAATTGAAAATTTAATTTTAGATTTTCTTAGAGCAGTAACAATAAGGAAGATTGCAGATGGAACGATGAAGATGGTCTGAAGATGATGACAGAAAGAAAGACCCAAGAGAAAAGAAAATAAGTAGAACAATATTAGACTTTGGATTTTGAATTTTGGATTTTTTGGACTACTGATTACCTCTTGCCATTTCAATAAAATAAAGATGAGTAGAGATAGGAAGAAGGCATTCAGGGTGTATTTTTCAGCAAAGGTTGCTTGTTGCCAGAATAGCCGTGAGAAGGCAAAGGAGAACGAGGCAACAATGGAAGGAATGATAAAGTGTATAGTGTAGAGTGTATAGTGTATAGTTTTTGAATTTTGGATTTGTTTAGGATTTTGGATTTTGGATTTAGGATTTTCCGAACTATGAACTATGGACTGTTGACTATGGACTGTTAGTTTCAAAACAATAAGATAGACCATCATTACTGCTAAAGAAGCAGAGACAGCAGAAAAGATGTTCATCCTGTAGGCAATGTTTCCAAAAGGAATAAGAGATGTCCATAGCTTTCCAAACAGGCAATAAAGAGGGTATCCTGGTGGATGGGATATGCCGAGTAGCCAGACTGCAGAGACCATTTCTCCGCTGTCATGGAGGTCAACAGACGGAGTGAGAGTGAGGAGATAGCAGGCAAGGCTGATAAAGAAGCAGATTATAGGCATCACCTTCACACTACAGATTATAGCAACCAGAGGGCTATCTGTCAATTGACGCTTTAAGATTTTAGATATATACTTTAAGAAAATGAGATACATCAATATTGCCTTGAATATTCCAACTACTACTGTTTATACCTACTCTGTCCCTGCGGATATTAAAGGAAACTTGATTGGGAAAAGGGTTCTTATTCCTATAAAGAATAGAAGGTCTGTTGGCTGGGTGATAGAGGAGGTAGATAAACCAGATAATCTTGAAATAAAGGAGATAATCGCTGTATTAGACGATAAACCTCTTCTTTGTCCTGAGTTTATTAACATAGCTAAGTGGCTTGCTGAATACTATCTTTCAGGGCTTTCTGAGGCTCTTTGCCTTTTTATCCCTCCAAGCCTCGGACAGAGGGTCATAACCTATATTGAGAAAGGAGAGACAGAGATAACAAAAGCCAGCCCAAGCCAGAAGCTGATTTTAGAGCTTATTAAAGAAAAGGGGAAGGTCTCACTCTGGAGACTAAAATCAAAGATTAAGTCACCTTATTCAGCCTTAAAGGTGCTTGAAGCAAAAGGAGCAATAAAGGTTACAAACCAGATAAAGCTCCTACCACCAATTCCAAAAGAGGTAGAGACAAAAGAGGTAGAAAGGGATACGCCACCGACCTTATCCATTGACCAGAAGAATGCTGTTGACAAGATAAAAGCGTCTATAGAGAAAGAGTCTTTTTCTGCATTTCTTCTCTATGGTGTCACTGGTTCTGGAAAGACAGAGGTCTATCTTCGGGCAATAGAGGATGTTATAAAAATGGGCAGGTCTGCTATTGTCCTTCTTCCTGAAATATCCTTGACCACCCAACTGATAGAGAGATTCAGGATAAGGCTTGGAAGTAATTGCGCTATCATCCATTCAAGGCTTACTGCAAAAGAGAGGCTGAATCAATGGCAGAGGATACGGCAGGGTGTGAGTGTTGTTGTTGGGGCAAGGTCTGCCCTGTTCTCTCCAGTCAAGAATCTTGGTTTGATAGTAGTTGACGAGGAGCAATCCTCTTCATATAAACAGGAGAGCGACCCAAGGTATAATGCCAGAGATGTAGCAGTGATGATGGCGAAAATGAATAAGGCTGTGGTCATTCTTGGGAGTGCCACACCATCCCTTGAATCCTTTTATAACACTGGGATACGGAAGTATGAAAGGCTCCAGTTGCCAGACAGGGTGCAAAAAAGTGGGCTTCCTGAGGTTGAGATTGTAGATATGAGAAGCGAAAAGGAGACTGGAATCTTTAGCCAGAAGCTGAAAGAGGCTATAAGCGAGACTGTCTATGCTTCTCATCAGGTCATCTTAATGATGAACAGGCGAGGTTTTTCAAACTACATCCAATGCATAGACTGCGGATATATTCCGGGTTGTCCAAACTGCGACATAACCTTGACATTCCACTCCCATGATAAGAGATTGCGTTGCCATTACTGCGGGTTTTCCCTGTCTGCACCTGAAGCTTGCCCAAAATGTAAAGGCTGTAGGATCAAGTTTTCTGGATTTGGAACGCAGCAGGTAGAAAAAGAGCTTTTGAGAATATTTCCAAAGATGCGGGTGCTCAGAATGGATACAGATACAACAAAGAAGAGGCTGTCCCATAGTGAAATGCTCTCTTTGTTCTCTGAAAAGAAGGTAGATTGTCTTGTTGGAACCCAGATGATCTCAAAGGGTCTCCATTTTCCAAATGTTACCCTGGTGGGCGTTGTTTCAGCAGATATATTCCTTTCTTTGCCTGACTTTAGAGCCGCAGAGAAGACATTCTCTCTCCTCACTCAGGTTTCTGGAAGGTCAGGAAGGGGTGATGCCCCAGGCAAGGTTGTTATCCAGACATATAATCCAGGCCATTATGCTATACAGACAAGCCTGCATCAAAATTACTCTTTATTCTTTCAAAAAGAGATGGAGTATAGGAGGGAGCTACTCTATCCACCATACTCAAAGCTTTTATCCATTATCTTGCGAGGAGAGGATAAAGAAGCAGTTGAAAAGAATGCTGAAAGGCTAAAAGAAGTGCTTCTAACCAATAATAAGGAAGGCGT
>JAGUXG010000220.1 GCA_020061965.1 bacterium | reverse complement strand
CTATTTTTCTCTACCCTTGATGCAAGATTATCTTTTTGCTCTAAATTAAACCTTTCATCTTAAATTTTTCTCCATTTTTTATGCGAAAAATAGGAATTTATGTATTGACTCTCTTTCTTAAGATAATTTACAATAATGACAAAATGAATAGCATTAAATATAAAAGGGTGCTTTTGAAACTATCTGGAGAGGCCTTGCAAACAGAGAAAGGATATGGGATAAGTCAGGAGGCAACATCTTCTATCTGCAGACAATTGAAAGGGGTGAAAGAGCTTGGTGCAGAGATAGCCATAAGTATTGGTGCAGGAAATATCTTTCGTGGGAATAAAGAAGGAAAGGCTATGGATCGCACCTCTGCTGACTATATTGGTATGTTAGCCACTATTATGAACTCCCTTGCCCTTCAGGATGGATTAGAAAAGATTGGGGTTCCCTGCCGTGTTCTATCGAGCCTTGAGGTGGCAAAGGTGGCTGAGCCTTATATCAGAAGAAGGGCAATGAGGCATTTAGAGAAGGGTAGAATAGTCATATTTGCAGGCGGCACAGGCAATCCATTCTTTTCTACAGATACTGCAGCTGCTTTGCGAGCTGCTGAAATCAATGCCGAGATACTCTTAAAGGCAACAAATGTTGATGGGATATACAGCGGCGACCCAATGAAAGATGTATCTGCCAAAAGATATAATGAGCTTTCATATATTGATATACTGAGAGATGAACTTGGTGTAATGGATGCTACGGCTGTATCTCTCTGTAGAGAGAATCATCTTCCCATCCTTGTCTTTAGCTTATCAGACGGGAATATTAAAAGGGTGATTATTGGAGATGAGATAGGAACAATGGTGAAAAAATAACTAAAAGCTGATACCTGACATCTATTTAAGGAGGCAAAGATGGAAAAGATAGTAAAGGAAATAAGGGAGAAGATGGAAGGGATAGTCAAGGCAACAGAACATGAGCTTTCAACTGTAAGGACTGGCAGGGCATCTCCTTTGCTCCTTGCCAACATAAAGGTTGACTATTATGGCTCATTGATGCTGATCAATCAATTGGCTTCTGTCTCTATCCCTGAAGCAAGGCTTATCCTTATTCAACCATGGGACAAGAAGGCAAACGAGGCTATATGCAAGGCGATTCTCGCGGCAAATTTAGGCATAACCCCAAACACAGATGGCGAGGTTATAAGAATTCCTATCCCTGCTTTAACAGAAGAACGAAGGCATGAATTGGATAAGATGGTCAAACATAAGGCAGAGGAGCATAGGATAGGTATAAGGAATGTCCGCAGGGATATGAATCGTGAGATTGACAGGATGAATCAAAATAAAGAGATCTCAGAGGATATGAGCTTTAGCCTGAAAGATGAGATTCAAAAGATTGCTGACGAGCATATTAAGAAGATAGACAAGATTTTACTGGAGAAAGAGAAAGAGATCTACGAATAATAGTCGACAGATTATACTCAAGAAACACGAGGTTTACCGAAAAAATATGTGATAAAAGGGAGGATAGGGTTCAAGGGGGGATAGTCTTTCAAGGATTTAATGATTTCGCTTTCACTCGACCCCTTGAACCCTTTTAAGCTTAAATTTTTTGCTAGACCCGATCTCTTTTGGTATATATTTTTTTGTTTCACAAAAATATTATGAAGCTTAGGCTTGGAATTCCAAAGGGAAGCTTAGAAGAATCAACGATTGCCTTGTTCTCTAAGGCAGGATATCAGATTACCAGAACCTCAAGGTCATATTTTCCGGCAATAGACGATCCAGATATAGAGCCAATGATGGTCAGACCTCAAGAGATGCCAAGGTATATTGGAGAAGGCGCTCTTGATGTTGGCTTATGCGGAAGAGACTGGGTTGCTGAAAATGGTTCGGATGTACTTGAGGTGGCAGAGCTGACCTACTCTAAGCAAACTCAAAATCCTGTCAGATGGGTACTGGCTGTTCCAGAAGGCTCTGATATAAAAGAAGCAAAGGATTTAGAGGGAAAGAAGATCTCAACAGAGATTGTGAACATAGCCAGAAAGTGGCTGAAGGAGAAGGCCATAAACGCTAAGGTTGAATTCTCTTTTGGTGCAACTGAGGTGAAGCCTCCAAGATTAGCCGATGCTATTATTGAATTGACAGAGACAGGTTCATCCTTGCGAGCTCACAACCTGAAGATTCTTGAGACCATACTCCTTTCTGTCACTGTCCTGATAGCCAATAAACATTCCTATCAAAATCCCCAAATGAGAAAAAAGATTGACAACATTGCCCTTTTGCTGACTGGTGCCCTGGCCTCTTATGGAAAGGTTGGACTGAAAATGAATGTCCATAAGGATAACTTAGAGAAGGCATTATCCCTACTTCCTGCCTTAAAGAAGCCCACTATAGCCTTTCTTTCAGACAAAGACTGGATGGATGTAGATACTATTATTGATGAGAAGATAGTGAGAGAGCTGATTCCAAAGCTGAAAGCCTCAGGCGTAGAAGGGATTGTAGAGTATCCTCTAAACAAAGTAATCCCCTAAACTGTAATACCTCAGTTACCAGTTGAAAATTGCTTTGTAAATGTTTAGCGGAGGCAAGAAAAGGAAGATATGAAAATTTGTAGAGATGGGGATAAAAGTAGGTAGCTATTTACTTATTGCTTACCATGGCTTTGAAAAAGCTAAGGCGTTACCTATTGACAAGTAAAGAGAGGTTCCTTTTTGCCTCAGGGTGTTCTGGGTTGATTAAAAGAGCCTCTTTTAAGGAAGAGATAGCCTCCGCTATCTTTCCCATCTTAAAATAAAGGACACCAAGGTCAGCAAAGCAATCTGCATACCTTGGGTTCAGTTTTAAGGCTTCATTGTAAGAGGCAAGAGCCTCGTCATACTTCTCTAATAAGAGATAGTTCCTGGCCATCTCTTTATGTATCTCAGGATCTATGCCGCAAAGTTCCAAAGCCTTCTTGTAAGAATCTAAGCCATCTCTTAACCTGCCCAGCCTATTGTAAAGACTACCCCTCTCCTTCCATGCATTAGAATACTCTTTTATTATCCCCTCTATCCTCCAGTTCTTTTTTATCTTTTTCTCGTGAAGGAAGCGAAAGCGAAAATCTGGTGGATTTTCATCTAAAAACTTGCCCAAATCTATATCTGCCTTAGCTACATAATAGACAAAACCCTTTGGGACAAGGATATGAGAATTGGGAACAGCCCCCTTGAAATCAAGATAACAGGATATTTTGGGGTTGTTTATCACTAATGTATCGAACCTCTTCCTTAATATTTCTGGAAGCTCA
This sequence comes from bacterium, assembly GCA_020061965.1. Lineage (GTDB taxonomy): Bacteria > UBA9089 > UBA9088 > UBA9088 > JAGUXG01 > JAGUXG01. The sequence goes on along the minus strand of JAGUXG010000220.1, from coordinate 2,499 downwards.
TCATAAGGCCTTCCTCTTGAAGGAGTAGAATCAATCTTTGCCTCTGGAATAATGCTATTCATCTCTTTAAGCACCCAGTCTTGATGGAAGTAAGGGTATAAGATTGGCATTATCTTTTCGTCCCTGTTCTCCACATAAAGAAGATACCAGAGAGGAAAGATGTTGTAGTCCATCGTGTAAAATGAGACTGAGTCTTTAGAAAGGGTGTTGAAAAGAGAGAGGGTATGGTCATAGACAAAATAGTGCCTTGACCTATTGCAAAAGGAATAATGAAGGTATAAAAGAATGAATGGAAGAAGAAGGAAGAGAAAGGATATCTTTTTTATATGAATAAGAGACAAACCACAACCTATGAGGATTGAGAGATAGAGAAAAAATGGGATATAATAGTCCTGGATGTTCGGGATGTTATAGCCTAAGGCAAGATAGATATTTATGCTTCCTCCAGAGAGCAAAAAGATAAAAAAGAACAGGTTTTTTCTGAAAAGAAAGACTACCCCAAGTAGACTGAATATTAAAAGAAAGGAGAATTGGTCACTTAGAAGTTTTTGGAGATCTTGGGAGATGAGCCTTGAGATAGAAGGGAGAGAAAACAATGCTTTATACCCAAAGGCAGTGATATGGTTCTTAAAGCCAAATAAATCTTGGGGATTATTCCAGTTTAGAGGAGGATTTCCTGAAGCGGCAATAGGAAGATAGAGCCAGAGGAATAAGGGCAAGAGGAATAATAAAATGTAAAATGAAAAATGTCCAATGTAAAATGTAAATTTGTTGAACATCTGTACAATCTGTGTAATCTGTAGACTCTTTTTCTTTCTCCGTACCTCCGTGGTTCTGCGTTTCAATAATGTAGCTACGATAAAGAAGATACACCCAGGGATGATGTAGGTAGTCTGAAAGTGATGGCAGAAGGAGAGACCTAACACAAAAGCAAACAAGTAAAGGAATTTTGAATTTATAGTCTCTTGCCATTTAAGAAGAAGAAAGGTGAGCAAGCTGAAGAATATGGCATTCAGGGTATATTTTTCGGCGATAACCGCTTGTTCCCAAAAGGTCACAGAAAAGGCCAGAGACAGAGAAGCAACAATGGGAGGAATAATAGAGTGTAGAGTGTAGAGTGTAGAGTGTAGAGTTTTTGAATTTTGAATTTGTTTAGGATTTAGGATTTGGGATTTAGGATTTATCCCTTCTCTGTGTCTCTGTCTCTCTGTGGTTAGTTTCAAAGCAATAAAATAGACAAGCATCACAGCCAGAGAGGCAAAGATTGCAGAGAGGCAGTTCATTCTGTAGGCAATATTTCCAATGGGGACCAGGGTTATAAAGAGCTTGCCGAATATAGTGTATAGGGGATAGCCTGTGGGGTGGCATATTCCCATGGTAAAACAGGCTGTGGTCATATCGCCGCTGTCATGCAGACCAACAGTTGGGGTCAAGGTAAGAAGAAAAAAAAGAAAAGAAAAGAAAAGGGGAAATAGTGCAAGCATCTATATGGTTTTATCTTTATCGGGGCGAGAGGATTCGAACCTCCGACTTCATGCTCCCAAAGCATGCGCGCTAACCGGGCTGCGCTACACCCCGCTATTCAATTCAGAAGATGCGGATTCTTCAATGATGGATTCAAGTTTTTTTCTCATAACATCGTCGGATATTACACCAACCAATTGATCTATCACCTTTCCTTTCACAAAAAACTTGAATGTAGGAATACTCATTATCGCATATTGAGCGGCTGTATTTCTGTTCGTGTCAACATTGAGCTTCAAAATTTTAGCTCGGCCTTTATAATCTGCGGCTATCATTTCAACAATTGGTGCCATCATCCGACAGGGACCGCACCAACTTGCCCAAAAATCAACCATGACAGGTATTTCAGACTCTAATACCTCTTTTATGAAACTCTCATCGTTCACCTCTTCAGCTATTCCTCCGCCTTCTATTCTCATCTTTATTTCCTCCTTTGGAGCGGGAGAAGGGATTCGAACTTCGGATTTTGTAGCCCTTTTTCAGTCGCTTTGCTCCTTCAAAGCCCAACAAAATCTCTTGTTCCCGGCCAGCCTCATTTTATCTTCACGCTTGTTCAGCATTCGGCTGGCTTCGAATCCCTTTTGCCCACATTTAAGTTTTTTCTAAAAGCGGGAGAAGGGATTCGAACCCTCGACTCCAACCTTGGCAAGGTTGTACTCTACCAGCTGAGTTACTCCCGCTTAAACTTAAAAATTTCGTAACACTTTACTCATCTTAAAGTAAAATTAAAAAGGATTCAAGGAATCAAGGGGTGGAGGGGTCAAGTGAAAGAAAGATTTGTTAATTCTTCAAACACTTGAATCCTGTCCCCCCTTGACCCCTTTTTTGCAATGGATTCCTTCACTTGGGTAAATATACTCAAGAAACACAAGGTTCACCGAAAAATTTTTGCCAATAATCTGGAAATTTTTAGTAAAGGGTGGATAATTCCTCTTTGTAAAGATGAAGATTTCCAAAGAAGGTCAAACAGGCTTT
>JAGUXG010000230.1 GCA_020061965.1 bacterium | reverse complement strand
TTTGGGACTTGAGGTCTGGTCCGCTCCTGTAAATGAGTGGTTTCTGTATAGAAATTTTAGGAGAAATATGCACTCTATATTAGATTTTGACTGGGGCTGCCTGCTAACAACTGTTATCAAAAATTGGGTGCAACTTAAGGATGAACATAGACTATCTCATCCATTCTTGAGAGGTTTAGAGACGATACATGAACCATCAACAGACAAAATATTAACCCTGGCCAAGCCTTACATTCATAAGACCTTTGAGGGAGAGGCGATAATGAGTGTCGGCAAGGCTCTGGACTTTATAAATAGGGGCGTCTCTGGCTTAGTCAACACCATTCCCTTCACCTGCATGCCAGGCACCATTGCCACAATAATCTTAAAGAAGGTCTCAGAAGATTATGGCAATATTCCCAATCTCACCATAGCCTATGACGGTCTATCCCAGGCAAACACTACAATACGATTAGAAACATTCGCTCATCAGGCAAAGGAGTTCAAGGAGAGGCAAAGATAGACTCTGTACATTTTCTGTCTGAATTGAGTAATGCTTTTTACGCATTAAATTATTCTTGACTGGCCATTTTATTTATCAGATAATTTAGCTACTGCAATTTATGATGCAGTAGTATAAAATTTCCAAGAGGTAGTATAATACCAGGTTAGCTGGCTCGGTTAGTTGGACAATGTGGAACTTTGCTGTTGAGATTGTATCAAAAGTTTTAGCGATTGTATTAAAAGTTTTGCCGTGGGTGGGAACAAAGCCTAACTTGATATTGATAAATTTAATTGGGAAAAGATACAATTACCAAATAAAGAGCTTAAAGAGTACCAATGAAAGAACTGATTGAAAAGATAGAGAAGGCAGAGATAAAGTTAAGTGAGATACGGGGGTTTCTTTGAGGAGAAAATAAGCAGAATATCCTCTCTCAAAGAAGAGGTGACTGACAGCCTATTTTGGGAAAAACCTGATAGCCAGAAGAAAGTAGCTGAGCTTTCTACTCTGGAAAAGGGTTGTGCACCTTACTTTTCTTTAGAGACTGAGAAAAATGAGATAAAAGAGCTTTTCTCTTTAGCTGATGATGAGGAGATACTAAAGGAGTTAGACCAGAAAGCAGAGTCCCTTCTGAATAAAGCAAATGAACTTTCCATCACCTACGCCTTATCTGGAAAGCACGATGAGAGCAATGCAATTGTTACTATTCATCCGGGTGCAGGTGGCACAGAATCCTGCGACTGGGCACAAATGCTCCTTAGGATGTATCTTAGATGGGCAGAAAGAAAGGGTTATAAGACTCAAATGTTGGAGCTTCAACCAGGGGATGGCTCTGGTGTAAAATCAGCCACCTTTCTTATCTTGGGGAAATATGTCTATGGCTGGCTGAAGAGAGAGAAGGGAATCCATAGGCTTGTCAGAATCTCACCTTTTGATGCCAATAAAAGGCGACACACCTCTTTTGCTTCTGTCTTTGTTATGCCAGAGATAACAGACCCGATTGAAGTGGAGATTGATGAAGCTGATTTACGAATAGAGACCTTTCGCTCTTCAAGTGCTGGTGGACAGCATGTGAACAAGACAGACTCAGCCGTCAGAATAACTCATATCCCTACAGGTATAGTTGCCTCTTGCCAAAATGAACGAAGTCAATATCAGAATAAAGTCAATGCCTTGAAGGTTCTTTACTCAAGGCTTTATGAACAACAGGAAGAGGAGAGGCAAAAGGAGTTAGAGAAGATAGGTGGCGAGAAAAAAGATATAGCCTGGGGAAGCCAGATACGATCCTATGTTTTTCAGCCATACACTCAGGTGAAAGATCACAGAACAGGATTTCTGGTTGGAAATGGAAAGGCAGTGATGGATGGAGAACTTGATGGCTTCTTAATGGCAGAGTTGATGGGAAGTAGGCATACCTATACCTAAGTAAATCAGGTTTACAAAGAAAGTGATTGTAAGTTTGGGGTGTTATAAGTTGTAGGTCTTGATCTTATCTCTTCTACTTCTTCAACCTACAACTTACAACCTACAACAAAAATTCTTGCAAACCTGTTGATTTTGGGTATAAACAAATTGAATTAATGCTAAAAAGATTATATCAATTTATAAAAAGGCTCCCGTATTACAGGATTGTCTGTGGCTTGACAGATACAGCGGCAATCCTTCTCCTTTCAGCAACAGCATTACTCATCCCCCTTTACTATGATTATAGCGTCAACAACATCTATGTCCTGCCAAAGGTTGTCCTGATGAGAAGGCTAACCCTATATCTTTTGGCTCTCTTTGCCTTCAGGGCAACGCTCCTTTATGGAAGGCTTGAAAAGACAAGATTATTCTTCCCAATCATTCTCTTTCTTATTGCCGCATCAATCGCCACTACCCAATCTTTGAACCCATATGTGAGTCTATTCGGTTGTTACAGCAGATATGAGGGTTTAACCTCTATTATCAACTATATCCTTATCTTCTACATAGCCTCGCACTTTGTGAAGCAGAAGTGGCAGGCAAGGCTGATTTTAGCATCTGCGGTAGTCTCAGGGCTTCTTTCTGGTGGATATGGCGTCCTTCAGCATTTTAACCTTGACCCAAACTGGTTAGTTGAGATGGATGAATCTTCAACCTTTGGAAACAAAAACTTTCTTGCTGCCTACCTTGTCCTTTGCACACCCTTGTCTTTGGCTTTAAGCCTTGAGGCTTTAGACTCAAGGCTTGGGAGGAAGAAAAATACAATACTGCGAGTCTTCTTCTCAATTGGCAGAATCTTTCAGGTTATCTTCTTTTTTCTTGGCTTTTTATTCTTTGTCTTTGCCCTGATTCTCCTCCAGACAAGGGGTGCCTGGCTTGGAGTATTCTTTTCTTGCTTATTCTTTCTGATATTTCTGGCGATGAGACTTAGTAAAAAGAGGCTTCTTATTATCCTTGGGCTTCTAATCCTCTGTGTAGTCCCACTCTTCTTCTTTCCCCAGACCTCACCCATTGAGAGGATAAAAGGGACTATCAAGAAAGAGAAGGGAGGGGTTGGCCTTACTGGCTCTGCAGCTGTTAGAATCTATATGTGGAGATCAACCTTAGAGCTTATCTGGCACCATCCCTTGGGCGTAGGTCCAGATGGCCTGAAGTTTGCTATTCCATGGTACGTCTTGCCTGATTACTATACTTTGGAGAGTGGTGTCTTAGATAAAGCTCATAATATCATCCTTGAGACTGCAGCAACTACTGGTTGGCTTGGAATTGCCTCTTACATCTGGCTATGGATAACATTCTTCAGCTTTGGAATAGATATCATTCTTCATAAAAAGGAGAAGAGGCTTCTCACCCTTAGCCTATTGTCTTTATCCATAGGTTACCTCATCCAGAATCTATTTCACTTTGACTCAGTTGAATACACCTTTCTCTTCTGGATAGGGATGGGCATAGTCTGCGGTCTGAACCAATATCAGAAAGAGAAGAAGCCTAAACTGAGTACAATGAGCATCTTTTTGCGAGGAGGCATATTCTGCCTTTTGGCTTTCGGGATTTCTAATCTATCAAAGGTTATTACCCTTCAGCTTACCGCAGACAAGGTCTTTGCTCAAGCCAGAAACTATGAGGCAGCAGGCTTGCGGGAAGAGGCAATATCCCTTTATGAAAAGGCAGATGGGATGCTTGGAGGTTGGGAGGAGACATACCACAGGTTTCTTGTGCCAAACTACGAGAATAGATTGAGGGAGACAAACAATAAGGAGTTGATAAAGGAGACAATTGAGAGGCTGAAAGGGGATATAAAATATGACCCGAATAACACCTCATACTATGGGGCTATGGCTTTGGCTTATAAAAGATTAAGTGCTTTAGGGGAAGAAGAGATGTTAGAGAAAGCAGAGGAGATATTGGTGCGGGCTATAAAGCAGAACCCGAATTCACCTGAAATGATAACAGCTCTTGGTGTATTTTATACTGAAAGGGGAGATTGGCAAAAGGCTGCAGAGACTTATGAAGGTGCTTTGAAATATCAGAAGAAGAGCGTCAGGGGAAGGATCTGCACATTAAACAACCTTGGTGAGGCATACTCTAATAGCAATCAAACAGATAAAGCCATCCAGACATTCTTGCAGTCCCTTGCCGAAAACACAAATCAAGGAGGAATCTGCCATTACCTTGCCCTCATCTATTTTAAGAGCGGAGAATATGGCTCTGCCTCTGTCTGGTGCAAAAAGGCTTGTCAGATAGAGCCTAAAAATAGCGGGTGGTGGAACGACTTAGGCTCTGCTTATTACAAAGACGGAAAGATGAAGGAGGCAAAGAAAGCCTTTGAAGAGGCAATAAGACTTGATCCAAATAATGAGTATGCCAGGAGGGTTTTGGCTGTGATTCCTTAATTGAATTGACTATACTATCAGTCTGTCTCTGATATTCCTCGTGGATACCAGACAGTAATCACAGAAACAATTCCACCCCTCGGGTTAAATTCAGCTTCCACCTTTGCCTTTTTTGGTTTTACCCATTGGACAAAGTCGTCAAGGATCCTATTTACTGCATTTTCATAGAATATGCCCAAGTTTCTATATGAGCCAATATACTCTTTTAGGGACTTGAGCTCTACACACCACCTATCAGGGATATAGGTGATGGTAAGTCTTCCAAAGTCAGGATGATTAGTTTTGGGGCAGATTGAAGTGAACTCAGGTATATGGACAGCTATCTCATAGTCTATAAACTGGTTGGAAAAAACCTCAATCTCTGGAAGCCCAGCATCAAGTCCTGCCCTTGCTAAATCCTTATATTCCATAAACGGATAGATTATATTGCAAAGCCATATAGTTTTGCAATATAATCAATCTTTGTTTATGGAGATAATAGACTTTGTTGCTGGTGTAATCTTTGGAACCGGCATTGTCTTGATTGTCAATTGGATTAGAGGAAAAGAGGCAAAAAAGATTGCCCAGGAGTTGATTCTTGGGGCTGAAACCCAGAAGATTGCTGATATAGAGATAATTATCAGTAGAATCAAGGACTCTTTTGGCTCCCTCTCCTTAGAGGCTCTATCAAAAAGTTCGGATGAGTTCCTGAAGTTAGCCACAGTGACCCTTTCCAAACAGACCCAGCTTGGAGAGAAAGGGTTACTTGAAAAAAAATTGCTTATTGACCAGAATCTTGAGGCGATGAAGGCAGACCTTCAGAAGGTTTCCGAGCTGATGACTACACTTGAAAAGGATAGAGAGCAAAAGTTTGGTGAGCTTACTAATCAATTAAAATGGACAGCTGAGCAGACAGCAAGACTCTCCGAGACAACTGGCCAATTACATCAGGCTTTGGCCAATGTAAGGGTTCGTGGCCAATGGGGAGAGAGGATGGCTGAAGATGTCTTGGCCTTGGCTGGATTTATTGAAGGAGTCAATTATCTGAAACAGCAGACTATGGGCGTCGGAAGACCAGACTTTACCTTCCTCTTGCCTCAAGGTCTCAAGGTGAATATGGATGTCAAATTTCCGCTTGAGAACTATATCTCATATCTTGAAGCAGAAGAGACAGAAAAACCTAAGATAAAAAGTCAATTCCTAAGGGATGTCCGGGATAGGGTGAAGGAAGTAGTCACCAAGGATTATATCAACCCAGAGGATAACACCTTAGATTATATCCTTGTCTTCATTCCCAATGAACAGGTCTATGGGTTTATTCAAGAGAATGACAGGAGCATATTAGACTACTCTATGAAGAACAAGGTCGTTCTTTGCTCACCCATGACCCTTTACGCCATGCTTGGTGTTATCAGACAGGCTGTAGATAGCTTCAGCTTAAACAGGTCAACATCCCAAATCTTATCCTTATTCGGCACATTTTATAAGAACTATGCGGCTTTTTCTGCATCACTTCAAAGGATAGGCAGGAAGATTGACGAGGCTCAAAATGAGTTTAGTAGCCTTACTTCAGAGCGTCGCAAAAGATTAGAAGCCCCATTACAAAAGATTGAAGATTTGCGAATAGAAAGGGGGATTCCTCCATACACCTCAGTGGAAAAGACAGGGGAGAGATGAGGATTAGCATCCATCATAAATTTTTAGAAAAAAGTGGTCAAGGATTCTAAGGTTCGTGGACGATATTTCTTCGTCTTCAATTCTTGTTGAATACCTCTTAGGAATTCGTCCACTTTCCATTGAAAAGATCAGTTAAAGCAGAGCCCTTCGCTCGTGAATAGGGTTATGTTGTCCCTATCATCTTAACTACTATGAGCTTCTCTGACTGCCATATAGGAGACCTTATCACTTCGGCTTTGCCTTATAGAAAAGGCTGTATGTCCTATAGGCTCTCGTCATGTTCCCTTTATTCCTTCCAAGTATACCGCCACTGTTACCTTGGAGAAGATCTATCTTGCTTCTCCTTGCCTCTTCAGATAGATTACTGACTTCAGCCAACACATACAGGTTCGTCTTTCTCATTAAGCTTGACGAGGCTACATATAGGTTCACTCTCTCTGTAGTCTGCTCGTTTGTCTCTCCCACCTAATAGTGGAATTTGTCTGGTGGTTTTAACCCTTCAGATCACTCCATAAGAAGATTGCACACAAGACTACATAGCTGACAGAGATTATTTACGATGATTGACACCTTTTAAGCCAATTAGAATCCAAAGAGCTTCTTGGCACACATGTGTTGACTAATAATCAATATGGTAGCGAAAAATAGGAATTTATTGTCAATTTCTAAAATACTTGGTATAATTTTAAGAAATTATAGTAAGAGTGCTATAAATAAGTGACCTAAAATCTACGTTAACGAGCACACGGCCGTGCATCTTATAGCGTAGAAATTTAAGGAGGTATATTATGAGACTTATCACTCGTTCGGATTTTGATGGATTGGGTTGTGCAGTGCTTCTTAAAGAAGTGGGTATTGTTGATGATATAAAATTTGTCCATCCAAAGGATGTTCAGGATGGGACAATAGAGGTAACATCCGATGATATTCTGACGAATATCCCTTATGTAAAGGGTTGTGGCCTCTGGTTTGACCATCATTCAAGCGAAAAGGAGAGGAAGCTGTATGGAGAGTTTAAGGGCATAAGCAATCCTTCTGCCCCAAGCGCAGCCAGAGTTGTGTATGACTATTATGGAGGCGAAAAGAAATTTTCTGACCCTCATTTTAATAGGCTCATTGAAGCAGTTGATAAGGCCGATACAGCAAATTTTACTGTTGATGAGATTTTGAATCCCAAAGGTTGGGATCTTCTCTCTTTTGTTATGGATCCAAGAACAGGCCTTGGCAGGTATCATGATTACAGAATAAGCAACTATGCCTTGATGATGGATATGATCAACTATTGTCGGACAAAGACCATTGATGAGATACTTGAGATTGATGATGTCAAGGAGAGAACAAAGCGTTATTTTGAGCAAGATAAGATTTTTAGAGAGATGATCAAGCAGAATGTAACCTTGCGAGGAAATGTGATAGTCCTGGATTTGAGAGATCAAGAAGAGATATACACTGGCAATCGCTTTATAATCTACAGCCTTTATCCAGAGCAGAGTATCTCGATTCAGGTTATCTGGGGTTTTCGTAAACAGAATATTGTTATGACCTGTGGACATAGCATTATAAACCGAACGTCAAAGACTGACATCGGTTCGTTGATGCTCAAGCACGGTGGCGGTGGACACAAAAAGGTTGGCACCTGTCAGGTTCCAATAGATAAAGCAGATGCTATTTTAGAGGAGATTATCCAGCAAATGAACAGGGAGGGATAGTAACTCTTCCATCTCTGAAGTGGAAGTCTGGTGATCGGTAACTAGTAATCTGTAAGACCGATCATCTGATGACTGATTGCCAGTAACCTGATTGCCTTGCACTTCACTCTCTATAAATAGTCACCTTTTCAGGCCAGAGACCATAGAGTCAGCATAGCCTTTCATAGAGAAAAACCTCTCTTTCTCTTGCGGATACCTTTCCATCTCTATCTTGGCTGAACTAGATGCCCTCTCATACTCTTTCAAAGCCTCCTCTGGTCTTTTTAGACTGAGGTATATATCCCCAAGGCTCAAGGATGCGAAGGTGTGACCTGGGTTTATCTCTAATATCTTTTTATAGCAGTCTATCATTTCATCAGTCTTTCCCTGCTTCTTGTAAATGATGGCCATGTTCAGATAGGCTTCAGTGAATATGGGCATAAGCTCTAAAGCCTTTCTGTAATCTTTAATAGCAAGCTCTGCCTCTTTCTCATCACCTCCAAGATAGAGAATAGTATGAAGACCTCCCAGGAGATTATAGAAGAAGCCATTGGTTGGAGTGATAGCCAGAGCTCTGTGTGCCGCATCAAAACATTTATCTGCCCAATCTCTTTGCTTTTGCCCAGAGGAACTTTGTGCTTTCATAAATAGGGATTCACAGAGGGTCTCGTAGTAATAGACCTCCTTTGGGTGATAAGACAAGGCTTTTTCAGACCAGAGTATAGCATTGTCAAATTGACCTGACTCCTTTGCACTAATAGCCTTCTTGAAATGGAAGTCAGCAGTGTAAATAGGGATGATGGAGACGAGCCCCAAGATTATAAAGACTGATCCAATACCAAATCCAGCCCATTTTGCACTTAAGATAGATATTCTCTGGATCTTCACCTTCTCTTCTTTTATTAGAAGAAGGGCTGCCAAGCCCAGAAGAATCCAGAAGGTAGTAGTATATGAGACCATAGAAAAGTTAAATTGACCTTGTAGGAAATAGGCGAGAAAGCCTGCACCCAAGCCTGCTGCCATCAATCTATCCTTTTTTCGTATTGCCAGAACCAGAGATCCTATAGCCAACCAGAACCAGAAGTAAATGATAAGACCTGTAATTCCCCGAGTTACACCCATATCAATCGTCTCATTATGACTCCTGTCTGCCTTCACATTATGACCTCCAACAACCTCAAGTTCCTTTGGTTCATACTTTGGATAGGCAAGTCTCATTGCCTCTATTCCACAACCAAATAATGGGTAAGCCAGGGTTGTCCGTATCCCTGCCTGCCAGAGATAGAGTCGCTCAAGGGCTGTTCCAGCAATGGCAAGCCCTTTTTCTTTCTTCTCAAAAGTTGACATCAGCCTCTTTATGGGAGATGTTGAGGGGTTCAGACAAAGGACAATGAAGGCAATTAAAGTTATTGTTCCAAGAGTCTTTGCCTCTCTCTTTTTCAAAATAGACTTTCCTGCTAAAAGGAAGAATACAGGTATGCTCAGACCAAATCCGACCCAGCCACCCCTTGTTTTTGTAATAAGAAGGCTAAGGCTAAGTGTTAAGAAAGATATCAGCCAGAAGATATTGGCTTTGCTCTTTTTCTTCTTGTCTACGGCAAGGTAAAGTGTGAGACTTAAGGGAATTGCCATGACCAAATATGCTGCCAGAAAGTTCTGATTGCCAAAGAAGGATAGGGGAATGACACCTGCCTGCCATTTTCCAGCCTCACCTCCAAGCCATTGGTATATCCCATAGAGGCCAGAGATAACCCCTACTATGACAATCACCTTGAAGAAGCTATTCACCCTGTTCAATCTGACAAAGTTTATCACAGAATAAAAGGTAATGATATAACAAAGAAAGGTGACGAGCCCCTCAAACCTTCTGTATGTTCCGAGGAAACTCACCCAAGGGCTTACAGAGAAAAGAGTAGAAAGTATGGTTATGACAAGAAAAGCAAGGACAGGCCAGTCAAGCGGACTTCTTTTAAGTCGAGGCAGGAATATCATTTTTGCCAGGCAGACCCATAATATGAAGAGGGCAAGACACCTCAGAAGAAGAGCCTTGGATAGGTCAAAGGTCAGGTAGATATTGGTGTCATAGTAAAGTGGCACACCAATAAGTGCGGCGAAGAGTAAATATTCTATAACTTTTGCGTAGCTTTCTGGATTTTTCAGGTTCATCTCTTTCTATAAAGACTATTTCTCTGCCCTGGTTATAGCCACTTTCCCTGTCCTGATAAGCTCTACAATCTCAAAGGATTTTAAGAGGTCTATGAGACCAGAAAGCTTCTCCTCATCCCCAGTCATCTCAAGGGTTATATAGTCTTTCGCCACATCAATGATCTTTGCCCTGAATATATCGGCAATCTCTATAACCTCTGACCTTTTCCCCTTGTGTCGGACCTTGACTAATAGAAGTTCCCTCTCTACATGGGTTGTATGGGTGAGGTCAGAAACCTTGATAGTATCAACCAATTTATTCAGTTGCTTCTCTATCTGCTCAATAATCTTCTCATCTCCGGCAGTAACAATAGTCATCCGAGAGACAGTTGGATCATCTGTCGGGGCAACACAGAGCGAATCAATATTATAACCCCTTCCAGAAAATAGACCTGCCACCCTTGCCAGAACCCCAAACTTATTCTCAACCAGAACAGATATTATGTGTCTCATTTTATTTTATGATAGGTCATACATACCCAAGTAATCAGGTTTACAAAGAGAGCCTGAGGTTGTAAGTTTAAGATGTTGTAAGTTGTAGGTTTGGATCTTAATCTCTTCTGCTTCTTCAACCTACAACTTACAACCTACAACAAAAATCTTAGCAAACCTGTTGCTTTTGGGTATAAGTCTTATAAGACCTAATTTAAGCAATCCCATCCACCATTTGAGTCAAGGCAGCACCTGCTGGAACCATCGGGAAGACATTCTCCAAGCGGCATATCCGAAAATCAAGCAAGACTGGACCCTTATAGGCTAAAGCCTTCTTTATCGCCTTTTCAACATCCTCTTTTTTATCCACCCTGATTCCTAATATCCCATAAGCCTCAGCCAATTTCACAAAATCAGGGGCAACGCTGATATCGGTATGGGAATATCTCTTGTCATAAAATAGCTCCTGCCACTGCCTCACCATGCCCAAATATTGATTGTTCAATATAGCTATTTTTACCGGAAGTTTCTCTTGAACACAGGTAGCTAACTCCTGAATATTCATCTGGATAGAGCCATCCCCAGCAATATCAAAGACAATTGCACCTGGATTTGCAACCTGAGCGCCGATTGCTGCAGGAAACCCATATCCCATCGTGCCAAGCCCACCTGAGGATAAAAACCTTCTGGGCTTGTTAAACTTATAGTATTGCGCCGCCCACATCTGGTTCTGTCCGACCTCAGTGGTAATAATGGCCTCTCCATTTGTGAGCTTGCAAATCTCTTCTATAACATACTGGGGTCTTAGCTCGCCATCTTCCTTATAGGTGAGCGGGTAATCTTTCTTCCACTCAGAGATCTTGGAAAGCCACTCAGAAATCTCTGGAGGTGAAATTATTTTGTTCAACTCCTCCAGAATGAGACCCACATCTCCGACAATCGGGATATGGCACTTGATATTCTTGCTTATCTCTGAAGGGTCAATGTCAATGTGAATGATTGTTGCGCTTTTGGCAAACTCCTCCATCTTTCCAGTAATTCTGTCATCAAACCTGGCGCCAATAGCTATAAGTAGGTCTGCCTCACTGACAGCAAAATTTGCATACTTTGTGCCGTGCATACCAAGCATTCCAATGAATAATGGGTGAGCTGCTGGGAAGGAACCAAGACCCATCAAGGTATTTGTGACTGGAATATGGGTTTTTTCAACAAGCTCCTTCAATTTGTCTGATGCATTAGATGAAATGACACCACCACCAGCATAAATGACAGGCTTTTTTGCCCTTGCTATTGCCTCTGTTGCCCTCTTTATTTGAAGTGAATGACCTTTGTAGGTGGGGTTATAGCTTCGTAAGGAGACAGCCTCCAATATCTTTGATTTGCACTTATTGGTGGAAACATCTTTTGGAATATCGATCAAAACAGGTCCTGGTCTTCCTGATCTGGCTATATAAAACGCCTCTTTCACTAGTCTGCCAAGATCTTCTACCCTTTTTACTAAGTAGTTTTGCTTGGTTATTGGTCTGGTTATACCAACGATGTCTGCCTCCTGAAAGGCATCATTGCCAATCATTGTGCTGGGAACCTGTCCGGTTAGAGCTATGATTGGAATAGAATCCATATAGGCTGTGGCAATACCTGTAACTAAGTTTGTTGACCCAGGTCCTGAAGTAGCCAAGCAAACCCCAACTTTGCCTGTAGCCCTGGCATAACCATCTGCAGCATGGGCTGCTGCCTGCTCGTGCCTCACTAAGACAACCCTCAGCTCCTTTGTCCGATACAGAACATCAAATATAGGCAGAACCGCTCCTCCCTGATACCCGAATATTGTCTCTACCCCTTCTTTAAGAAGCGTATCAATTAAAATCTCAGCACCTTGTTTCATTTTTTTAAGATATAGGAAATATATACCACCGAGGCACACGATAATTTTAGATTTTGGATTGAAATAAATCGCAAATCTAAAATCTAAAATCGCAAATTCTGTCTCTTAAGTGGTTAATCTTTTCTTCAAATGCCGGGAGCGGGACTCGAACCCGCACAGGTTACCCCATGCGCCCCTTAAACGCACGTGTCTGCCAGTTCCACCATCCCGGCTCTATACCGAGAAGAAATCAAGTCTGGCAAAAATTTTGTTCTTAAAAGGGTTCAAGGAGGAGAGGCGTCAAGGATGAGATGAGATCAAGGAGATCCATCACTTAGGCCCTTGAATCCTATCCTCCCCTTTATCACATATTTTTTCGGTAAACTTCGTGTTTCTTGAGTATAAATAGTTTTCAGCTATCAGCACTCAGCTTTCAGCTATTTTATCTCATCTAAACAATTCCATTACCTTCTTTATAGCATTATAATGAATCTGAACAGTATCTTCAAGTTTATGGGCATACCCTCCTGCCAAGACCAAAACCACTGGCACCTTATTCTTTTTTGCAGGTTCAAAGACTATCTCATCCCTCCTTATAAATCCTTCCATTGTAAGCTTTAGACCCCCTAGTTGATCATCGTAATATGGATCCGCCCCAGCCACATAGACGATAAGATCAGGTTTTACCTTATTCATTATCCGCAGGACATCTTCCTCTAAAATTTCAAGATACTCTTCTTCGGATGTTCCAGGTCTAAGATTCACATCGCGGTTGCTCTTCTCTTTTCTTAATGGGTAGATGTTCTCCTGATGAATAGAATATGTATAACAAGAAGGGTCGTCTTTGAATATAAAGGCTGTTCCATTTCCTTGGTGGAGATCACAATCAAGAACCAATGCCTTTTTTATCATATTTTCATGCTGAAGCACCCGTATCCCCACAGCTATATCATTCAAAAGACAGAAACCCTCTCCATGATCAGGATAGGCATGATGGAAACCCCCTCCAACATTTATCCCACATCCATCCCTTAATGCCAACTTTGCCGCCATGGTTGTTCCACTACAAGCACAGCGGAATGTCTTGAATACCTTTGAAGAATAAGGCAGCTCAAGTATTGCCTGCTCACGATGGCTTAAAGTGCCTCTATATAGCTTATTAAGGTACTCCCCTGTATGAACTAAAAGCAAGCCACCATCTGTCATAGGCTGAGGCTCAATAATATCCTCCTTCAGGATTATCCCATTCTTTAAGAGTAGTTCCATAATCAGCCCATACTTCTCCATAGGAAAAACATGTGAGCCAATATCTACATAGTAATTAGGAGAATAAACAACTTTCATAAAATTAGAATGAAAAGTGATGTAGATAGTTTATTTTATGTCAACAAAACCCCAATGATAGCACCCAATACTCCACCTACTATGACCTCATTGGGTGTATGACCCAAGAACTCCTTTACCCTCTCTGCATCTACTCTTCCATCCTCAAGCATCTTATTCAAAACCCTGGCTTGCTGTCCTGCAGACCTGCGCACACCTGCTGCATCATTCATAATGATGAAGGTAAAGACCAAGGTGACTATAAAAATAGGGTTCGTCCACCCTTCGGTTCTTCCAACTGCTGTAGTCAGAGCAACCGCTCCTCCGGCATGGGAGCTTGGCATCCCACCGGTCCTAAGCAAAGACCTGAAATCAAACCGTTTATATTTCGCAGCAAAGATTAAAGTCTTTATAAGCTGAGCTACTATCCAAGCTAAAAACGGGGCAAGAAATATAGGAGATTTAATTACAGCAATAAATGATGTCATTTTAACAAGAAAGCTCTATTTTAGCTATCTCTTTGTTATTTAAGGGACCGATTGTAGCACAACATAAGGTTTCAGGACAAAATAGCTCCTGGCTAAGCCCAATAATCTCTTTTGCTGTCACTGTATCTATCATTGCTATTATCTCATCTGTTGAAAAGAACCTTTCAAAATATGCCTCCTGTTTTGCCAATCTGCTCATTCTATGGGCTGTATTCTCTAAAGCCAAGAGCAAACCACCCTTTAATTGCTCCTTTGCCTTTGAAAACTCCTTCTCTTCTACTAATTCATTCTTTATCCTCTTGAATTCATCAGTGATAAGAGATATTACCCCTGAAAGATTTTGTGGAGAAGTTCCACAATAGACAGTAAACAGACCGCAAGGCCTAAAAAAAGAGGAGTAAGAAGCTATATGATAGGCCAGACCTCTCTTTTCCCGTATCTCATAAAAGAGCCTTGAACTCATTCCTCCACCGAGTATTGTATCTAAAAGAGAGAGGGTGAACCTTTCAGGGGCTGTGGCTGAAACGCCCTTTGTTCCAAGACAGATATGAACCTGTTCTGTATCCTTCTCTTTATTTGTAATAGAACGTTTAATTTCAGGTCTGCCATTATTTAATGACCAGGCTTCCCCAGCAAAATTTGAAAAATTTTCAGATAGCAGCTTCATAACCTTAATATGGTCTATATTTCCTGCTATGGAGATGATGGTCTTCTCAGGCGTATAGTGGCTTTTATAGTAATCAACCAAAGCCTTTCTCTCAAGGTCTACTATACTTTTATTATTTCCAATTACTGGTTTTCCTAACTGATGGTTGCAAATAGCAGTTGAGATAAAGAGATCATGGATAAGATCATCGGGTGCATCCTCATACATCCTTATCTCCTCAAGGATAACACATCTCTCTCTTTCAAACTCCTCATCAACAAATAGGGAATTTTTGAGAATATCAGCTAAAAGGATTATGGCAGTCTCGATATGATCACCAGCAACCTTCACATAATAACAGGTCTGTTCTTTGGCAGTGAATGCCCCTAAATTTCCACCTATCTTGTCAATTGTCTCTGATATCTCGCGGGCTGACCTTTCTGGTGTGCCTTTGAAGATCATATGCTCCACAAAATGAGATACACCTTCAAGTCCTTCTTTCTCATTAGTAGAGCCAACATTCACCCATATTCCAACTGTGGCAGACCTGACACCAGAAACTTCCTCTGTTACCACCCTTATTCCATTGGAAAGGAACTCTTTATGAAACTTCTCGGTATCTCTCATTTATAGTCTTGATAGAAAAAACTTTCTGCTTTTAGTTTGATGTAGTATATTTTCTTTGCTATATTTTGTCCAGATCATTTTTTGGTCTTCATTCCAAAATTTTTGTTTGCTAAAAAGGAGAGTTTCTGTGTAAAATAGTGTTATGAGAGAGAATCCTGTTTTTAGATGGACAGTAACAATTGTTGGGGTAATACTTGTGATGGTGGCTATGTTCTGGGCAGAGACGATGCACAGAGCCTGGCGGGAATTCAAAGAGGCAGAGAAGTCTGAAAGGGCAGGGGATATGCCTATGGCTATTCTCTGGCATGGCACGGTTATCTCTTTTTATACGCCGTGGTCGCCCTGGGTGAATAAGAGTATTGAACGGCTATTTGCCATTGGCAAAGCATCTGAAGAAAAGGGCGATTATAAGCTGGCAAAAGATGCCTATGATGAGATAGTCCATAGAATCTACTCTATAAGAAGCTTCTATACCCCTCATAAAAATAAGCAGACTAAGGCAAAAGAGTTGAGTGAGAAGGTAAAGCAGAAGATAAAGATATAATGTGCGGAATATGCGGAGAGCTTCGCCTTGATGGAACTGCTCCTCAAAAAGACCTACTCCTACAAATGTGTGCTACCATGAGGCACAGGGGACCAGACGATGAAGGGATATATATTGGAAAGAATATTGGGCTTGGTCACAGAAGGCTCTCCATCATTGACCTTTCAACTGGCCATCAGCCTTTATCTAATGAAGACGGAAGTATCTGGATAGTCTTCAACGGTGAGATATACAACTTTCTGGAGCTCCGACCAAACCTTGAAAGGAAAGGCCATAGATTCAAAACAAAGACTGATACAGAGACGATAATCCATCTCTACGAAGAATATGGCATAGACTGTGTCCAGCATCTGCGGGGAATGTTTGCCTTCTGCTTATGGGACGAAAAAAAGAGGAGGCTATTTTTGGCCAGGGATAGGATAGGAAAGAAGCCTCTCTATTATACTTTCAGTAAGAATTCATTCCTCTTTGCTTCAGAGCTAAAGGCAATTTTAGAGGATGCTGAGATAGATAGGTTGATAAACCAAGAGGCAATCCATCATTATCTCACCTACCAATATGTTCCATCCCCTATCACTATATTCACGCAAATAAAGAAGCTCCAGCCCGCTCATATTATGGTTGTTGAGGATGGAAAGATAAAGATGTTTGAGAGATATTGGAAGCCAGAATACACATCAAAAACTAACCTTTCTGAGCCCGAGATAATAGAGTCCATCTTAGAGATTCTGAGAGAGGCAACAAGGATACGACTCATATCCGATGTTCCCTTAGGTGCTTTTTTATCTGGAGGAATAGATTCTTCGGCTATCGTGGCGATGATGTCACAGTTGATGGATAAACCAGTGAAGACATTCTCCATTGGATTTCCTGAGGCATCCTTTAATGAACTCTCCTTTGCTAAGACTGTCGCTGACATCTTTAAGACCGAACATCATGAGTTTATTGTCAAGCCAGATGCCTTGGATATTCTGCCAAAGATTGCCTGGCATTACGATGAACCTTATGCTGATTCCTCTTGTATTCCAACATATTACCTCTCCCAGATGACAAGACAACATGTGACTGTTGCTCTTAATGGAGATGGAGGGGATGAGACCTTTGCAGGTTATGAAAGGTATCTTGCCTACAAATTAACCTCTTATTATGAGCGGGTGCCCAGATTTATCAGGGATGGAATATTTGCTTCTCTCAGCTTATTTTCTGAATCCTCATCTCGACGAGATTTCATCCGCAGGGCAAAGAGGTTTACTGAGGTGATAGCTGAACCAAAAGAGAGGAGATATATAAGGTGGCTCTCCACATTCTCTAACTCCTTGAAAGATAGACTCTATTCTGATGAGATGAAGGAGAGGGTAGGGGATATCGATTCTGTAGAAATACTTGCTGAGAGCTTCAAAAGATCAGGAACGGATGATCTTTTGGATACACTTCTTTTTGTTGACACAATAAATTATCTTCCTGAAGATTTGATGGTGAAGGCAGATATTGCTTCAATGGCTCACTGCCTTGAATGCAGGAGCCCATTTTTGGACCATAAATTAGTTGAGTTTGCTGCATCTATTCCCTCTAACCTGAAGCTCAAAGGACGGAAGACAAAGCATATCTTAAAGAAAGCTCTGTCTAAAATCCTGCCAGAGTCGATTCTAAATCGGGGCAAGATGGGTTTTGGTGTGCCGCTCAGCTTCTGGTTTAGGGGAGAGCTAAGAGATTATGCCGAGGAACTTCTCCTTTGTAAAAAAGCAGATAGGGGTTATTTTAAGCAAAATGAGATAAAAAACCTCCTTGAGGAACATATATCAGGCAGGGTTAATCACTCCTACCACATCTTCTCTCTTATTATGCTTGAATTATGGCACCAGACCTTTGTAGATAAGAGATGAAATTTAGCCACTTATATCTGGCTTTGAATTTCAGCAATCTTCTTCTCTAACCCAAGGGTTGCTTCTTTTAAGAGCAAAACCACATCATGTATCTTCAAAATAGCTTCTTCTGATAAGCATTCTGTTTTTGTTTTGCCGAATTGTTCAATTTTCTGGATAAGCTCATCCTTCTCTCTAATTATCTGGTTTGCCCTTTCAAAGGATTCAGCAAGCCTGAAAGAGAGCTCAATCTTCTCTCTTTCCATCCATCGGACACTCTCCTCTGCCTTGACTAATCTTTCAGATAATTCGGTTATTTGGTCAATCCTTTCTGGAAACTCTTGTATCCTTTGTCTAAGCTCATTCCTTTCATTTGTTATCTGGTTAATTGTCTCTTGGGAGTCATAAAATTTAGCTGATATCTCATCCTTCTCTCTAATTATCTGGTCTATTCTGATAAGGGAGGTTTGCAACCTTTTAGACAATTCATCCCTCTCTTGTGTTATCTGACCGATTCTTTGCACCTCGCAAGACAGCCCATCTCTTTCTGTGATTATCTGATTTGTTCTATCTAAAGATTCTTGTAGTTTGACTGAAAGCTCATCCCTCTCTGTGGTTATCTGTTTTATCTTCTCCAATAGCTCCTGCAACTTTACCGAAAGTTCATCATTTTCTGCAGTTATCTGATTAACTTTTTCCGATAACTCTTGTGACCTTTGAGATAACTCATCCCTCTCTACGGTTATCTGGCTAATTCTTTGTACCTCTTGAGAAAGACTATCCTTTTCTGCTGTTATCTTACTGATTCTCTCTGATTCTTCTTTCAGTTTTTCAGAAAGTTCATCCTTTTCTTTTGTTAACCGAAGAACCTCCACTTTTTCTGCATCAAGGGATTTAATCAGGATCTGATTAAACTCATCCTTTTTGCTTATTGTCTGACTGAGTCCTTCTATCGTCTTATTGATAGCACCTTCTAAATTCCGTATCATCTTATTTTTTGAGACCTCAGCTATTCTGACAGTAGTATCAGCTTGACTAAATTTTTGAAGGGTTTTTGTACATTCGTGAAGCCCTGTAGAAACTTCCATTGAGAGCTCAGCAAAATCTTCTTCTGTCTGCTTAAACTTACCAATATCCATGAAATCCTCTATAATTCCTATCAGATTTCCATTGGAGTCTTTGTAAGGTGATGCTGTCAAAAAGCAGTGAATATTCTTTTTAGAAGGCGTCTCATTTATCATCTCATAATCTTTTACCTCTTTCTTTCCCTCCATCTCTTTTAGAGGACACTTTGGTGTATTGCAAAGTGAAGACTTAAACTGCTCATAACATAAGAAAGTCTTCATCTCTGCTTCAGAGAGCCCACACAATCTTCTCATTGCCTCATTTGCCTTCAGCACCCTGAAGTGCCTATCAATTATCCTTATGCCAGAGGATGTGGCATTAAACACCTGAGAAGATTCATTCTTTATCTTTTCAAGCTCTCTCTTTATCCTTTCTGTCTCATCTAATGGTGGTAATGATGGTTTAGCCATAATATTTTTATACCTGCTTTTGAAAAGCTTGTTGCTAACGTTTAATATACTTTGAAAATGATATTTTGTCAAAAGATTTCTTTTGTCTTATTTTAAGTTTACATAATATTTATTATCAGAAGTTATAAATATGAAATTTCTAAACTTTTGAATTAGGCAATTTGAATTTAAGATGGTAGGAATCGGGTTTTCAACTAATACTGCTTATATCGTTTATGTTTCTTTGGACATTTACCTGATTTGACTATTCCATCATACCATTTCTTATATCTTAAGCCTTTGGGTGGGTTTAAGATGCAATTTAGATGGTCATAGGCATCGTCATATCTTAAAAGAAGATGGGTCAGCTCATGGCATATTTGATAAGCTGCAATTTTTAACCGTTCCTCTCTATCTTTGGGGTAATTTTCATCCCTTTCTGATTTTAAGAACTCACATTCAGATAGAAAAGGAAATGTGGTGAAAACCCCGCCCCATTCATTTTTAGCTCCACTATTTACGGAGTCAACAAAGCCACAGGTTATACCTCCCCTTACTAAAGTGTGAATAGCAGGGTCAGAAAGCAAGTCATCAATAAAAGGCGTATTTATAAAAATTAGCCTGAAGTCATCTCTATATCTCACAATTAATAACCATTGAGCAATAGTTCTTAAGATAGTTGAATATATCAGTTCTAAATTCTTTAATATCAGGAGAAAAAATATTACATCTTTTCTTTTCCCACACGCTTTTTTCAAAATTAGGCACTTTTGCCGAGTATTTAGCAAAGAAAATGGATATATTCTATCTTAAGATTAAAAGACAATTTCATTACTTCTTTGGTCTTTTCCAAAACAAGATTAAACTCCTCGTCGCTGAGAGAAGAATATCTACTATCAGTAACCCTAATGATCTTTACATTATGTATTTTTTCTCCTGTGCAACCAGAGAGAGCAACTGCAATGAGAAAGATTGGAAGGATTTTTTTGAACTTCATAAGTTTATAACTTTTCAACTTCTAAACTTTGTAGCTCGGCAAGAAGATAGGAATTATTGGGGTCAAGTTCTAATGCATTATGTATCACCTTTTTTGCTTCATTATATCTTCCAAGAGAAATATAGAGAGGAATAAGTATCTTTAGTGCCCTGTCGCAAATAGGATCAGCAGATAGGCACTTTTCATATTCAGAGATTGTCTCATAATTCTTGCCTTCTCTTTGATACATCTGAGCAAAGTTATAGTGTACATCAACAGAGTATGGGTTTTTCTCTGATGCCTTTTTGAAGTTTTCAATCACTTTATCCATATTCTTTTCTCTATCTTCCAGATAATATGATGTGGCTATAACCGTATAGGCAATGTCAGAGTTAGGATTTGTAACAAGAAGTTTTTGAGCTATATCCCTTGCCTTCAGTAGCCATTTCTTTGTATCCACTTCCTGTTGGCTGGCTGCAAGATAGAGACTATTCAACTCCTGAAGGTATTGAACATCATAAGGCCATATCTTTATTACCTCTTCATAAGCAGAAATAACTTCAGTAAAGGGCAATTTATCCTTTACATCAAATGCCTTTCTGTAAGCTATATCTGCTCGATATGGTGTTATAATTAAGATTAAAAATACTAATGTAATTACCAATATTCCAGCCAATAATATTTTTTGATTTGAGGTTATTCTTTTTGGTCTTTCTCCTTTCATCTGTTTCTTATAAAGAATGCCAATTCCTCCTGTCATGATCCAGAATAGAGACTCTGTTGAATGGACACCAAAAGCAGTCTGCGCTTGAAAGATATAAGATAACCATGAGAGCATTATTCCTGTAATCCACCACCCCTCCCCTTTTTCAGAAAATATTGATTTGATGGAAAGATAAAGAAAAGCTATAAGTATCCATAGATAAGTTAAGGCACCCAAGATTCCTTTTTGAGCAACTATATCAAGAAATTCATTATGGCTGCTCTCTGCTGTAAGATAGGCACCAACTGTTCTTACTGTTTCTAAACTCCTGTACTTAGAATATGTGATAGCCATCGTATCCGGACCAGTTCCCAATAAAGGCTTTTTTAATAAATTCCTGGCGATATCCTTCCAGATACAAAGTCTGACCTGGGCAGAACCTTTTATTTCAATCTTCTTTTCTGACAAATTAGTCTCTATTTCTTCGGTTTTTACTTTAGATTTTGGCAATAAGAACTCTTCGGCAAACCTCGAAAGGGTTGAACTATCAGATAAATTTGAAGAAATAGTAATTAACACTATGATTACCAGGCTTATCCAGAATCTTTTTATCCTTATCTTCTTTCTTTTTTCAAAAAGAAATAGGATAAGGAATATCAAGTAAGATAATGCAAATCCCAAGAATGTTCCCCTTGTCTGCATCATAAAGAAGGATATATAAGTTACAGAGAAAGCGAATCCATACATCCATACCCATAGACCTTTAGAATAGAGATAGAAACCCAATGTAAGAAAGAATGTCATAATGAGATAACAAGAAGAAAAGATTGGGTTTCCCATAAAGGAGATCACCCTTCCACCCCCTGGTCTTTCTGGAAAGAAATAGTCTGTTCCAGAGTATTGTATAATTCCATAAATAGCTGATACTGTTCCAACGACTATTACTATCTTAATAATTTTCTTTAAGAATTCTTTATCTCCAAAGGTAACCAGACTTAAAGCAATAATGATATAACTAAGATGTGTAAGTAGACCATTATATCTTTTATAAAAGCCGAATATACTTATGATTGGAGATTCAGAGAAGATAAAGGCTAATATATTTACGATTGCCCAAGCAAAAAGAGAAAAGGTGAGTATATTTTTGGGAGGTAAGGAACCCTTTCCTATAAAGATGCGACAAATCCAGCATCCTAAAATAAAGATAGCACCAATCCAAAGCACAGTAGCCTTACTTATATCATAAATGCCAACAAGCGATTTATCAAAATAGATAGGAAGCAAGATAACAAGCAAGACTAATGTTGTCTTTATGGCCTTTGTAAGATACTCTTCTATCTTCATTTGGAAGATTTATGCACCCTGGTTTAAATGGAATGTAATGGCAGAAATGAGGTTATCAAGCCCTTCTCCGCTCAGCGCTGAGATGGGGATAACCTTCATCTTCAGCTTATCACAAGTAGCCTTGAGCTTTTCGTTTGACCCGTCTAAGTCAGACTTGGAAAGGCAGACAATCTGTTGCTTCTTAAGAAGCTCGTCGTCATAAAGATTAGACTCTCCTGCAGTCTGCAGTCTGTAGTCTGTAGTCTGTCTTCTGTGTTCCTCATCATAAAGCCTCATCTCTTCATTCAGTTGATAAAATTTCTCTGCTGGGTCTTCCTCCTCTCCATCCAAAAGATGAAGAAGAACCTTTGTCCTTTGGATGTGTCGCAGAAACCTGTCTCCAAGTCCTTTTCCAGAATGTGCACCTGAGATCAGACCCGGGATATCAGCTATGGTGAAGGCTGCTTTTTCTCCATCTTTTACTACCCCTAAGTTTGGAGTAAGGGTGGTGAATGGATAGCTGGCTATCTTTGGATGAGCATCAGAGAGCTTGGATAGCAGAGTTGACTTGCCTGCATTTGGAAAGCCGATGATACCAACATCAGCTATCAGCCGAAGCTCCAAATGTATCTCTTTTTCTTCCCCTGCTTCTCCTTGTTCAGCAAACCTTGGAGTTGTGCAGGTTGAAGTGGCAAAACGGCTGTTTCCCCTACCGCCTCTTCCTCCTTTTGCGACAATCAGGGTCTGGTTGTTTTCTATCAAGTCTATCTCTTTGCCGTCAAAGGAGACCAGTGTGCCTTTTGGGATAAGGATAATGCTGTTTTTTCCGTTCTTTCCGTGCCTATTCTTGCCCTGGCCGTGTCCACCACTTTCTGCCTTAAACCTTCTTTTTCGCACAAGATGAAATAGCGTGCTCATTGTTGGGTCAGTTTTAATAAGAACATCTCCACCCTTTCCACCATCCCCTCCATTTGGACCCCTCTCTCTTCTAAAACTGACACACCCATTCCCACCCCTTCCTGCATAGACCGAAATCTCTACCTCATCCCATGATATTGATCTTCTTTTTTTCATAAACATTATAGGGGATTCAGAATTTGAACCCCCTATAGGCTGACAGTTGATTATATTTTTTGTCTGTAGGTAAGACAAAACCCCTATCCTACAACAGGAAGGATACTGACCTTCTTCTTTCCATAAGTATTAGAGAAACTTATGGTTCCATCTATTTTAGCAAAGAGGGTGTCATCCTTTCCTTTGCCAACATTCCTGCCCGGAGTTACCTTTGTTCCCCTCTGGGTGACTAAGATTGTTCCTCCGGTTACAAGTTGACCGCCAAACTTCTTTATACAGAGCCTCTTTCCACAAGAATCCCTTCCATTTCTTGATGAACCTTGTCCTTTCTTATGAGCCATCTCTCACCTCCTTATTTTAATTTTCTTTAGTGAATTCCCAAATTCTTCTTTGGTCTTTTTACGCCTAATTTAGAAATAGAATCCTACCTCTATCGCTCTCTTGACTAACTTATTCACATTCTCTATATCATAATCATAGTGAATTATATACTAAACCTTAGTAAATTTGCAAAACTTTTTAAGATAAATTGGAAAAATGTCGATTTTCTCGGCAGTCCAAACTCCAAAGGCACATCTGACCGTATTCAGAACAAGTAAATCCCGAAGAATTTTTGTAAAGATAGATTTAGGTGAAATTATGACCTTATTAAATT
>JAGUXG010000216.1 GCA_020061965.1 bacterium | reverse complement strand
GATGGATTTCCTTGATTTCACTTGAATCCTTGACCCCTCGACCACTTGAACCCTTTTAAGAACAAAATTTTTGCAAACCTGATTTACTTGGGTATACAAAATATACTCAAAACTAAGGAGATTTGTGATGACTGCTAATGATTCTAAATGTAAGGTTTTAATGATTTATACAGGTGGAACTATTGGGATGCTTCCAAAGGAAGAGGGTAATCCGATTAGCCCATTAGTTCCGGCTAAATGGGAAAGATTCAAGGATTTTGTTCCTTCTTTAAGGGATATTCCTCTGGATATTGATCTGCATGAGATGACTCCAATTGACTCTTCAGATATGCACCCTGACTACTGGATTGATATTGCCAGGGTCATTAGAGATAACTATGAAGACTTTGATGGTTTTGTTATTCTCCATGGCACGGATACAATGACCTACACAGCCACAGCCCTATCCTTTTTGCTGGAAAATCTTGATAGACCTGTCATAATGACAGGTTCCCAATCACCAATCAGCCAACCAAGAAGCGATGCAGTTCAAAACATGGTCACCTCTTTAATTCTTGCTGCTGGCAAGAGCTTTAACTTACCGCTGATTCCAGAGGTTTGTATCTGCTTCAATAATGTAATATTGCGTGGCAACAGAGCCAGAAAGGTCAGCTCAAGTAGCTATTCGGGATTTACCAGTCCCAACTACCCGCCATTAGGAGAAGCAGGCAAATATATAAAAATTGACACAAAGGTGATTCAAAAGCCATCAACAAAAGGGTTCTTTATTAACGAAAATCTGGAAAAGGGTGTTATGTTGTTCGATGTATTTCCAGGTATAAGTCCGAAAATATTAGACAGTCTTTTTAGCATAGATGGGTTGAAAGGGATAGTCTTTAGAACCTATGGAGCAGGCAATGCCCCTACTAATAAAGATTTTTTGAAGGAGATTGAAAAGGCAACCTGTGAAAGAAACTTAATGATTGTTAATATCACCCAGTGTAATCAGGGAATGGTAGAGATGGGACTTTATGATGCCAGTGCTACCTTATTAAGGTTAGGAGTTATAAGCGGGATGGATATGACTCCAGAGGCAGCATTAGTCAAAATGATGTTCCTCTTTGGACTGGGATATGATATTAAAATAGTGAAGGAGCAGATGCAAAAAAACCTTCGTGGAGAACAAAGTATTGATCTCTTTAATCAGGAGAGGAAAAACTTTTAAGAGCCAGAACTTCCCCCTACCTTACAAAAAGGGTTATTATAGTTCAAAATTATGTAACACTTTACCCATTTCTTCAGTTGGGTAAAGTGTTACCATTTATCTTATCTATACAGAACTTTTGTAAAAGTTGGGGAGGTTCTGTTTAAGAGCTTTTTGGGTTGCCAAGAGTTATACAATAGACTATAATATTTTTTGTTAAATACAAAAATGAGACCTGAGGTAAAGATAGGAGTTGTTACTACAGTTGGTTTAGCTATATTGGCTATTCTCATTGTCTGGATAGGCGATTATCACTTTGGACAAAAAGGATATAAGTTCACTGTTGTCTTCAATTATGTGAGTGGGCTTTTGGAGGGGGCGCCGGTAAAGGTCGCCGGAATGAATGCTGGCGAGGTGAAGGATATCTATCTTAAGGATAACAAGGTCTATACTGTTGTTTGGATAAAAAAGGGGATAAAGATAGAGAGAAATATATTTGTTACTATAAACACCCTAGGACTTATTGGTGAAAAGTATGTTGAGATTACACTCAGCGAAAAGAAGAGAAAGCCAATAAAAAACGGGGATGTCATAACAGGAATAGACCCGGTGAATGTCTCGGAGATCCTTACCAGAAGCGAGATAATTGTCTATAAGTTAGAGAGGACAATGGTTATTCTGGATAAGCTGATGGGAGAAGAAGAGCTTCTCAAAAACCTTGATGCAACATTAGAAAATCTGGCTGTTTTCACTAATAGCGGAAGGGAGATTATGGCTAACTACAAAAAAGATATTGGGTCATCTATAGAAAGGATTGCCTCTACCTCTTTGCTACTGCGGGAGATATTAGAAGAGAATAGAAAGCAGATTAAGGAAGGAATCAACGACTTCAGAAAGGCATCAGCCAGCCTCTCCAAGATTTCTGGAGATAGGGATGGAGTCTTAGAGATGATAACAAATCTCAATAAGACAGCAGCGGGTCTGGCTAAACTCTCTGAAAAGATAGACCCAGAGGGATTAAGAGAGGCGATTATAAGTCTATCTGAGGCGGCAAACTCTGTTAAGTCTTCCTCTTCCAAGATTGGAGAGATTGCTGATGAGAATAAAGAAGCTGTGCAGGAAGCTGTAGCTAAGTGGACAAATGGGATGAAGGAATTAGACAAGACACTCTCTATGCTCTCATCTATGATGGGTTCAGGTACCTTTGGGCTTCTTCAGAATGAGGATGTAGCTAGTTCCCTTGCAAAATCTGCCAAAAACCTTGAGGAGCTTTCAAGTGACCTGAAGAAAAACCCATGGAAGTTATTAAAAAAGAAGTAACTACTCAACTTTGGCAGAAACCTAAATGTTCAAAGATTGCCTTCTTTTCTTCCTTCTTCTCGGAAGCATCAACAACCTGCTCTATGATCTCCCAGATTACATTGTCATTTGCTCTTTGACACATTTCACTTATTGGAAGTCAAGCAATCTTTTCATTGGCTACACATCAAATATCACCCTTGTTTCCCAACCATCTTTTTTCTTCTCTATCTTGATAAAGTGGTAAGTGACGGTCTTTATCTCAAGTTTCAGTTCGTGATATTCTTTTATCTTCTCTCCAAGGCAGCAAACCTTAACGCTACTTCCAGACAATTCCACAAAGAATTTAGAGAATATATACCCTTTTGTTGTCCGCCAGTAAAGGAGTTCAGAAAGCATATTGACCAAAAGCTCTTCTTTATCTACCCCGGATGCTCTAATCTCTATCATTTCATCTTGTCTCACATTCTCAAGGTCTGCCAGAATAGAGAACATACCTAATGCAGTGTTAGAAAATGCCTCCTCCTCTGTCTTTCCAAATCCACAAACCCCAATATCTGCCGTGTGGTCAAATATTTTAAATCTCAATTCGCCCTTCATTTTTAATTTTTGTAACACTTTACCCATCTGAAGTAAAATTTTATAAGTCGTTGATTTACAAGTACTTACGATTTTACCAAAATGTTTAGTGAAATCTCGTAAGTTG
>JAGUXG010000240.1 GCA_020061965.1 bacterium | reverse complement strand
TGGAGGCAAAATAGGAAGAAATTAACATGTGGTGACAAATTCAAAAATTAACTGTAGCAATATCAATGTGTTATGAATTTTGCTGTTGAACCTAAGTTACTATTACTGATTCCAATCTCCATCTCTTTCCTTTTTTGAAAAGCCTTGTTTCAGAAATTATCTCTTTCGGAGGAGAAAATGTGGTTGCCTCTTGTAAAATAACCAAATCTTTGGTCGTTTCTTCAAACCTTTTATGCCTTGCCTTTGCTTCGGAAGTAAGCTGTTCGAGGTCAAAAGATATGGCTTCTCTTACCAACAATCAGCCAATTGTCATAATCAATATTATCTTCCTCATTTCTCCATCTTATAGACTTTCTGATGCTCAACCTTTTCTATAAAATCCTTTGAATTTTGTGGTCTTTCTTATTGAGATAAACGGCAAGGTATCCTGAGCATATTTTAGAAAACGAAGAAAAGAATCTTTTGGAGTAATTATTGTCTTAATTGCTGACGATGTAACCAGTGGTGCAATTGGTGGAATAATACTTATAAGACCAGAAATTTCACCCCCTTTTTCCAAAAGGAAAAATTCTTCTACAAAATGAAAAAGCTTTACCCTGAGGCCGACCTCTTCATATTCAAAAATGCTTGTGAATGGATTTTTATATCTGAATGCTATGCTTCCTTATATTCCCCACAGTTAAAGGAATATAAGGTGATGGAGCAATATCTCCATTTGCATGTATACTGAGATGATTGATACAATGTTGGGCCAAGGTTCTAAACCGAATGAGGTGGTCAACAGGATCACCCCATTCAATGCTTCCAGGTCCATATTTTTCTTGAAGTCTATTGATTGTCCTTACCAACTGCCGATATTGTAAAGGTGTAGGCACAAGCTCTTTTAGATGAATCTGGGCTCTGCCTAAAATCATCAGAGGTTGAATCCGAACCTCTAAAACACCTAATTTCTTAGCAAGATAGAATGTTTCTTCAAACTCTGAGCAATTAAAAGCAGTCGGGGTGAAGGCTATGGAGAGTTCTTTTACTCCCACCTCACGAAAACATGAGATAGCATCAATGGCATATTGAAAAGCATTTTTATAAAGTTGCACTTATTGGTCAAATCCAATGCCCATTGGTGTGGCCCCCTTAGAATCCTGGCATGCTTTTCTGGAATGCTCAAAGTCCTTGGAATCTGTAATTCTGCCATTTTTACCTACCTCCTTCTTTTAATCTTTCATTCAATATTCGAAGAAAATCCTCTTCATTATTTGGTGTAATTCCATAACGCTTCTTATCTGTCTCAATTACGAGGACATTTCTGTAACTTGTGGCATACATTGTTATCCAGCCGTATTTTGAAAAGTAAACACCACCAAGTAAATACTTGGGAAATCTCATAAATCCAACTGGAGCGTAGCCTAAATCAGTAATTTTCTCTATCTTCTTTATCTTCTCATATTGAATCTTGGAGCTAAATGAACTACATTTCAGAATAAGCTCTTTTTCCTGAAGTTTATAGCACATGGTGTGATATATACCCATATAAAAACATAGCAATAAGATTACAGCTATAACCAGTATTATTGCTCCTATTATTATAATATCTCCCATTGCTCCTTCTTCTTTACTGGCAAAATATAGCACAAAGAGCAAAGAGAGAAAAGGAATCATCAAAACTCCTCCAAGCATATAATAAGTAGATGTAGAAAAATTTGGCTTAAACACTTCTTGCATTTTATTTCACCTTTCCTCTCTGCATCATTGTCCAAGATAAACCTATAGAGCTTCCCCATCTAATACCATCATAGTCATTAAGTAGAGAGAGTCTCCATTCTCTATAAGGCTTATAATGGTATGCTATACCACTTTCTAATAAAAGATTCTCTTATTAAGTGTTGGAATCTGAATAGCCATAGGAAACTCTATCCATTTGCCTTTTTTCTCAAATCTGTATCTTGGAATAATCGCTATATTTCCCAGCCTAAATAACTCCTCACTAAAAATGAGTAAAAGAGCCATAAAACCTTTTAATGCCATAATAGTATGTCCAGAGTGTCGCCAGAACAGCCACCCCACAAGTAAATTCAGCAGATTGTTTATTAATATCTGAAAACCTGAGTTCCTGATATGAACGAATCTTCCCTTGAGCCTGGGAGAAAGAGAGCAAAAGGAGATTAGTAAAAATAAAGGTCTTAATCCATTCTCTCATAAAGCACCTTTTCCTCTTTTTGTAAGACAGGTTTTTCATAGCCGAGCCTTACCTTTTCTTCAATCTTAAGAAAGATAGAAAATAATAGAACCAAAAAAATAATTACTGTTAAAACCGTACTAATTGGGGCTGGCATCCCATAATTTTGATACAAACAAGCAGGAACATTTATTAAAAAATGCAAAACAACAGCCAAAGAGAAATACCTTATCGGTTTTTTAATAGCTATGCCATAAGCAACTGTAGCTGTCAGAAACCAATGGATTAGGATTGCCAACAATCTTTCTCCTCCAAAACCAGAGGAGATCATTAGAAGATTCTTGAAACCTGATATGTATTCAGGCATCGCTATAGTAAAAGAGTACCCAAGATAGAATGCCTCACCTATTCCAAACCAAATGCCCAATAATATACCCAGAAGATAAATTTTTAATATATCCATAGAGATTATTTTTATTATGACTATGAGTGGCAGTATCTTTATAGCCTCTTCACATAATGGACCAATTATAGAGACAATAAACAGAAACCATAGTGGCAATTTAGTAGCCTCTTCACCAATATTGAAGATTTTAAGGAGGTAAATAAAGATGGGTTCTTTAACTGTTAGATTCACTATAGCACTCATTGGCAAAGAGAGCAAAATACATAAAAAAAGATACCCTTTTCCTTTTATCCAGCTCTTCTTCCAGAAGAAAAAAATAAGGATAGAAATTATTGTTGCTTCTAAGGCACAGATATAAAAATTCATCTATTT
>JAGUXG010000024.1 GCA_020061965.1 bacterium | reverse complement strand
GGAGCTGAAAGACCTGAAGGAAACAGAAGAAATATCTAAATTGAAAGAAGAAAAGGGAATTATTCCAAAGATGGATATTATGCAGATAGAGCTTCAAGTCTTGTCTGTTTTTAATGAAAGAAAAATTTTTCCTTGACAGGGGGGGGGTATTGTGTTTTAAAATAATTAATGCAATAAGTTGGAAAAACTTGCTTATTGCAGGGGGTGAAAAAGATGTTAAAAAGAAAAAGATTAAGCATGGTTTTAGCAGGAACAGCTGTAATGGGGGTATGCATGGCCATGATGCCACAGAGGGTAGAGGCAAAAACTTATGTTTGGCACAGCATGTCTCACTATCCTATCATTCATGGAGAGGAAGCGGGAGTTACATGGTGTAGAGATGTGAGAAAAGACTTCAATATCAACAACTTAGGTCTGGCGTCAAAAGGCATGGGGTGGTTTAGTAAGGGGCCTGCAAATGTAGGGGCGAAGATGAAATGTGGTAAGGAGAAGAGTAGAAATGTACAAATCCCAAGATGGGGAGTAAAGTGGAACCATTTCTGGCTCTGGTAAAAGGCAAAAGGGAAAGAGACAACAGGAGGAGAAGATTATTCTCTCAAAAGGAAGAGGGTTTTCTCCTCCTTACCTTTGTTTAAAGAGGAGGATTTAAGATATGAATAAGAGAAAGAAAGCTTTAAGGGTTATGTTATGTATATGTGCACTTTTTATCCTTCCTGTATTTTGCGAAGGACAAGATGAGAGGCAAGATATGGAAAGGCTACTTACTAAGTCTAATGAAGAATATGAGATTCAAAAGAAAACATTAAAACAAAAAGGTTTTAATGTAACTGTGAAAGAGGATTCTTATAGTGAAGTCGGCAAAGAAAAGAAGACCGAAAAGATAATAAGAGAGGTTTCTTTTTCATCAGGGAAATGGAAGGTTATCGATCTTTCTACAAAAGATTCCTCAGAAACAGAAGAACCCTTTTTTATCCTTGAACTCATTGATGAACTGATGGGTGATTTATACAGGGTCTTGCAAGATAGGAATTACACAATCAAATATCAGCAAGAGGATTTAGTGGGAACCTATTCTTGTCATCTCTTATATTTTGAGCCTAAAAAGAAAAAAAGGGATACAATAAAAGGGCAGGTTTGGATAGAAAAAGGGAGTGCTCGAATTGTAAAGGCAGCCATTGCCTCAGCAAAATTGCCTTGCTTTGTCAAAAAAGGCGAGCATACTCTTTCTTTCTTTAACATCAATGGATTTTGGCTTCCTCAAAGCCTTATTGAAGAAACAAAACTCTCCATTCCGTTTGTTAAAAAGCTCTATCACCAAGGGGTTTATCGGTTTTATGATTGGAGGATAGAAATTGGTAAAGAAAATGCTTTTTAAATTGGTTATAGGAGCAGTAGTAATACTATCTGGAGAGGGATTTGCTGAAGGATTCGGCTTTGACCACTGGAAGATACTTAAAAGCAAACATTTTGTCTGTTTCTATAAGCCAGAATATCGTAATAATGCAGAAAATCTCCTTTCTTCTTTGGAGGCAACAAAAGAGAGAGTAGATAAGATTACTGGCGGAGAGATCAAAAAAGCAAATGTTGTCTTAAACGAAGCAGGGTTATATTCCCAAGGATTTCTTACCTGGCCTGATTATAGTATTCATATTACTACCTTTCCTCCTCACCTTGGAGAGATGGGCAATACCTATGACTGGTATAAAGAGGTAGGAGTCCATGAATATACCCATCTTAGCCAGATAAAGAACAAAAAAGGCTTAAACAAGGTATTTTCTGCCCTTTTTAAGGGAAACCCTTTCTTTGAACCCTCGCTTGTTCCTCTTTGGATAACAGAAGGGATAGCCGTATATACAGAATCACAGTTTTCCCCTTATTCTGGCAGGCTTAATGATGGAGATTACAGGGCCAAGATAGGGTTTTTATCTTCTAATAATATCTTTCCTTCAATAAATGAGGCTACCCATCTACCCCTTTCTTTTTTTAACTTAGAAGGACCATACCTCTTTGGAGGAGAATTTTTTTCTTATTTAGCTGAAAGGTATGGAGAGGGGTCTGTAACTGAATTTTTTAATATTATTGGCAGACAATGGTGGGGCAATATTACTATGTCAATATTGCCTTTTCCATTCTTTACTGTTGACCAGGCCGCAAAAAAAGCATTCGGTAAAGGCTTTCCTGAACTTTGGAAAGAGTGGAAATCTTCACAAGAAAGAAAATTTATAAGGGAAGGAGAAAGGATTACTAAAAAAGGATGGATGATAAAAAATCCGGTAGTCTTCCGAGATAAACTCTACTATATCTGGACATATCCCATAAAAACAGGGGCATATTCAGGATTTTGGTTCAAAGAGATAATAGAGAGAGAGATTATTTCTCAAAAAGAAAGGACGGTTGTGAGAACTACCTCTGATTTCTCCTCTCCTTTTCAAATAAAAGAGAACCATCTATACTATGCAGTCTATGAGACAAGGGGAGGCTATCCTAATAGCTTCTGTGGCAGGATAGGGTTCTACGCCAATCTTCATAGAAAGGAGCTCTCTTCTGACAAAGACCAGATAATCTTTTCTGACGAATTTCGCACCTTCTCCCTGCTTCCTAATGGAGAGGTCCTCTATTCCAAAGATAAAAAAGGCAATTTTGGTAGTGAGCTTTATCAATACAATGAAAAAGAGAATAAATCCCATAAAGTTTGCGACTTAGATTATCTTATAAACGAGATAGCCTGTAATGAAGAGAATGTTTTCGTGGTTGCCAGACCAGAGGGAAAGAGCTTTGGTATATACCTCTTGGGAACAAACAGCCTGACGCTACTTCTGGATACCCCTTATCTGGAAGGACAAATCCTTCCTTTTAAAGATAAGATTCTCTTTTGTGCAAATTATGACCAGACTTATAACATCTATATATATTCTTTGAACGAGAAGGCCTGTTATAAGATTACAAATAGTGGCTTTGCTCAATATCCTACCTTGAATGAAGATGTTCTCTATTTTGTCTCCTTGGATGAAGATGGAATGGATATTTTCTCAAAAAAAGTCTCCTTTGACCAAGAGTTTATTCCCCTTCAAGAGAATAGTCAAGAGGTTTATTCTTGGGGAGATGTAGAATTGAAAGAAGGTAATTTGAAGGACCTCTTTCTTAGCCTTAACCCCTCTATTCGTAGTATTTACAACCCTATCTTTGGGGGTGAGACAAATAAATGGGATATGCTTTTAATTGGACAAGATCCTACAGGAAGATTTAAATATATGGTTGGACCAGTAGGCTATGATACAGAAAAAAGGGGTTTCGACACTGAATTTGCAGGTATTTGTTTTGATCAAGCTCTCAAGCCACTACGGATCAGTTTAGCCAGAGATTTTGAGGAAGAGGAGACAACAGCAGGTATTACCTATCCTCATTTTATTGAAAGAAAGGAGAAGGGGCTTTCTAGTCTTTCCTTTGGTAGTGAACTTTCTTTTAAGAAGGAAAGAAAGGTCTTCACTCCTTGGTCTGGCTGGGAATTTACCTATCCTTCATTAAATACAGGTGCTTACCTTTCCTTCCCTACGGAGATTAGAGGATCCAAAGAAACTGTAGGAATAAAAGCTTCCTTATTTGGGAAAATGCATATTCCAAAAAACAAAGAAATAGGAGTGATGATAAAGGGAGGTAGCAATCTTGCTACCCCTACCTCTGTTGCTATTTCAGGTTATGATAAGATAGAAAGCACCAGGTTTATCTCCACCTCATGGTGGTATTCCTTTCCCTTAGGGAAAACAAGAAAAGGTTTATGGAATCCTAATATTTATCTTGGAGATAACTTTGGCGTTTTTTGGAGCAGCTTCCTCTTCCCTCAAGATAAATCGGCTTGTTTCTCTTTTGGAGCAGAGCTAAATATAGAAGGTTCAAGCTTATTTGGAGCAAATAGATTTATTATTGCTCCAGGAATAGCCATAACCAAAGATAAAAAGACTATGATATATTTTGAGGTTAGGGGTTATTGGCAAAATAAAAATTGACAGTTAAATATAGAATAATTTCTCTAATTTCTCCTTTGATTTTTTATTGATCTTAAAAGATATTTCTTTGATTATTTTAGGTTTCTGTTCTTTCTCAAAATGGATATAGAGGGTTTCTTTTTTAAGGTTCCATTCAGCCAGGACAAAGTAATTGATATAAGACTCTGGAAGAGATATTATCTCGTTTAGGATGTCAATAAATGCCTCTTTTTGGGTTTGTTCTTTATCTTCTTTTACTTGTCTAATGAAATAGATTTTAGGAATAAATTCCTTTTTTCTTTGTTCTCTTTTTGGAGGCTGATAACCAGTATACCTTTGAGATGAAAGATTAAACCACTCTAACTTTTCATCAACCTCATCTACTGAGTTAAACTGAATTCTATTCCAGAACTTTCTGGCAAAGACTGAATTGTTTCC
>JAGUXG010000145.1 GCA_020061965.1 bacterium | reverse complement strand
CTACACAGGAAAGGACTCCAACCAATAAAATATATCTAATCTTCATGCTTCCGCAACTATTTACCCAAATTACCCAAATGAAGCCCAGACAAAAATGAGGAGAAATTTAAGAAAATAAGGAGATTAGTATAAATATTTTAATAAGGAATTTGCAAAGGAAATTTTTTAAATTATACCCAAATAAACCAGCCTTTCCAAAAAATTCCTCTTTGTCTTAGAAGAATAGTAAAAGATTTTATTATGTGCATTTTTTTGTAAAATAGTTTTCATTGGGTATATCTTATCCTTGCTGACACAAAAAGAAGAAAGATTGCCATCAGGAAAAAGAGGTTTGTTGTTCCAAGAAGAGGGAGGAGAAAGAATGACGCAGATATCCCACCAAAGAATGAGCCAAGCATATCTGAGGCATATAAAACGCCTGCCCTCTCAGCCAGATTCTTCTTATAAAGCAAAGAGGCAAGGGGAAAGGCAAAGCCGACAAAACCTCCTATACCAAATAGTAAGATAAGAAAGAATAGCCTTGTCATTCCAAGCAATGAGACTCCTTTGAGTAGTAAAGGAAGCAAAAGAAGATAAGCTGAAGCGGCAAGAACCACGATCTTCATATCAAAGAGAGAAGGATCTTTTCTACTATTAGAAAGAAAAGCACCCAAGATAAGTCCGAGGCTAAAGGAGGCAATGAGTGCTCCCATAAAATAGTAGAGGTATCCAGATAAAGATTGAAAGATGATGCAAAGAGAGACCTCAGCAGTGACCCCACAAAAACCTAAGCTAAATACAGAGAGAGGAATAGGCTTGGCAAAGAATATGGCAAGAAGAAAGAAGATAAGGATTGGCAGAGAAAGATAGAGGATATTTTTTTCAAAGAACCCGAGCCAACCCAGGATCCAGAGGTAATATCCATTGGGTTCAAGGTCCTTATTCGGCTTGCATCTCTTGATTAGAGAGAGAAGGTAGTTTACTCTGGTAGATGTGAGCTGTCCAGAGAGATAGCTCTCGTTTATGTATTTCGTCTGAATTCCTTTCTCTTTGATCATATCTCCAATCTTTTCGGATAGAGGACTGTCACTGGCAACAATGACTAAGGTATCTCCTGGAACTACAATAATATTGGAAAAGCTATCTTTTAATGTCCAATAGATAGAAGATAGAAGATTTATCCTCGTCTCATCTAAGTAGTTGGCAGAGCCTGGAAGAAAGAGGCTTATCACCCCATCCTTCTTTAATATACCCTCTATCTCCTTAAAGAATTCTGCTGTATAAAAGCGGTTAAGATTGGCTGTAAATGGTGGAGGAAGATTGATGATAATGGCATCGTATCTTGTCTTTGTCTCCTTTACAAATTTTCTTCCATCCATCAAATGAAATGAAACAGAAGGAAGGAGAATACCGCTTTCTGGATACCTTCTCTTGACAGCCTCTATTACCAAAGGGTCTATTTCTACACAGTCTATCTTTTTTGGTCTATATTTGGCTATCTCCTTGATAATTCCAGAGCCTCCACCACCAATAAGCAAGATACTCTCTGGGTCTTTGTGCTGGATTAGGGCAAAGTGTGCCCTCTCTTCATTTTCCGCTATATTATCAGTGGTAAATAGCAAGACGCCATTTTGATAGAAGTTAAGCTGGTTGCAGAGCCTTGTCACAACAAGCTCACCATAGGGAGAATCTTTCACCTCTATCATCTCCTGTCCCTTGTAGTAAAGAGATAAAGCAATCCTCTGGTAGTCTATCTGGGAAAAAAAGAGAAGGATAAAAATGAATGGCAATAAGATGAGTCTTTTTAACATAAACATACAAAGAATAAGAAGGGAGAGACTCACCCCATAGAGTATGGAGAACGAAGAGAGACGAGAGACAAGAAGAAAGGTAAATACCAATCCACCCAAAAGGTATCCAAAAATATCAAAGAGATAGACCCTACCGAGAGTGCCTTTATAGATACAGGAGATAAGGACAAAAAGAAAACCAATAATGATACAAGGTCCAAGAAGAAAGAGAGATAATGATAGAGATATAGCCACTGGGCCAACCATTCCTCCCTGTTCTATCAAAAGAGGCTTTGAGAGTTTCAGGGAAAAAAGGCAGATGGGAAGGAGAATGGATAAAATAGCAATCAATATAGAAAGTAGGGTAGGAGAAGATGGTTTTATAAGCCTACCAATATATCCCCCTATTGCCTGAAGGAGGAACCAGAGACCTAAAAATAAGCCAAAGAGAAGCTCATTTCCAGAGAAGGTAGATAAAAACTCCCTCAGAAAGACAAGCTGAAAGGTGATAGATGAAAAACTGATAATTGCAGCAAGAAAAAGATATCTTCTTGATAGCATAAGATTTGTTCTGACTATACCAAAACCTTATATCTTCTTGCGTCCTGCAAGAAAATATCTTGACATTATCAAACTGTTTTGATAGACTAAAAGATATGAAGATAGATAAATCGCAGCAGGATGTCATTATCTATACCCTTCATCATAGATTAGAAGGAAAGATGTACACATATAAGGGTGCCAGAGTTTTAGACGAACTAAATGCTGGTGTCAAAAGCTTTATTGCTTTGACTGACACAAATGTATATTCACTTACCGGGGATGATGTTATCTATAAAGCCCCATTTATTGCCTTAAACAAAGCTCATATTGTTCACCTATTACCTAAAGGAGAGACAACAAAAAGTTTTCTCCCTGAAGAAGAAAAAGTAGGCTATTATAGATAGGGAATAGAGATTAGTGATTAGCAAAAAACTTTTAATTATTTTCTACTCTCTATTCCCTACCCTGGAGTTCTAATATGTTCCATAGCCCTTCTCACCTTTTCCCTGCCAAGTGTAAGCTCATGGCAGAATCGATCAATCACCTCTATGATCTCAATCTCCTGAGTGTAAGAATAGATAGCTGATGGACCATCTCCCATCTTATCTAAAATCCCTTGTTCAACCAACTTGTCAAGCTCCTTTTCCACGGCCCTCACATCCCTTCCTATCCATCTGGCAATATTACTTGAGACATCCATAGCAAATTGGTTGCGATGAAAAAAGAGGATGAGCTCTGTTCTCACCATAGAATCCGTTATCCCTTCCAAAAACTTTCCAATAGCAAACTTATTTTCAGCCATTATCTCCCTCCTTTAAGTTAAAACTTTATTTATAAATATGGCAACAAGCTCTGGGTCAAACTGAGACCCTGCTCTATTTCTTAAAAGTTCTTTCCCTGCTTGTTCTGTTTCTCCTTTGGCAAGAAAATCACAGTAAAAGTCAGCAATGGCAATAATCCTTGAACCTATGGGAATATTCTCCCCTGACAGGCCATCTATGTAGCCTGTGCCATCATAGTTTTCATGGTGGTGATAGACAATAGGAAGGATTGGTTTAAGAAGGCTTTGCGTTCTAAGAATTTGACAGCTTACCAAAGGATGTTTTTTAATCCCTGCCAGTTCGTCTTCAGAAAGATCAGAATCTGGTTTTTTGAGAAGCTCATCACTAATTCTAATCTTTCCAATATCGCAGAGCCTTGCTGCATCCCTTATCCTCTCCTGTTCCTCTACCGCAAGACCTGCTTTCTTAGCCAAAGCAAAAGAAAGATTTGCCACCTTATCAATATAACCGCTGAGATAAATATGTTTTAAGCTAATGATTTCAGAAAGGGTATTGAGTGTCTCTTTTCCTTGTTTTTCAAGATCAGAATAAAGATAGGCATTCTGAATGGCAATGGCTACCTGAGACGAAAGTGTAGTAAAGAGAGAGAAATCCTCCTCATTATATCCGCCACCTATCTTATCGGAACAAGATATCACACCCATCACCTCATTTCTGCTCATAATAGGACAGGAAAGATATGAGACTGGCTTATACAGTTGTTTATCTTCATTGCTTAGCCTCGTATCCTCCATCAGGTTTGAAATAAACAGACCTCTCTTCTCTCCTGCACAAAACCCAGCGATTCCTTTATGAAGAGAGAGATTAGACTCCCTCTTCTTCTCCAGATCATTCAAACCTACTTCTCCAGAAAGGATAAGCTTTCCATCCTCAATAAAATGAAGCCAACATTTCTTTGACCTCATCACCTTAGAGGATAAAGCCACAACCTTTGGCAAGAGTTCAGTGATATTAGTTGTGGAAGTCATTGTTGAGACTAACTGATTCAGCGTTGAAAGTTCAAAAACCCTTCTCTTTGTCTCCTTAAAAAACTCAGCATTGTCTATAGCAATTGCCATCTGGTCAGCTAAAACTTGAGCTATCCTGATATCATCCTTAGTAAAGTAGGGCAGTTTATTCAAAAACTGAACAACCCCCAAGACATCCTTCTCTTTAAGAACAGGTACAGCCAAAATGGTGTTGATGCTCATCCCTTTTATCACCGTAAACCTTGGGTCATACTCACAATTATCAATAATTAAAGGCTCGTGCTTTTCTCCAACCCACTCCACAGTCTTATCGCCAAATATAATATGGCCAAAATTACGCTCGTCTACCCTCTTCCTTCCTCTGATAGAATGGAAGAAATATTTAGAGTCTTTTCGGATAAAAAACCAACCATACTCAGCATCAAATACCTCTCTGCCAATATCAAGACAACTGCCTATCACTTCCTTTGGATCCCTGGTGATAATCATCTCAGAGGCTATCCTCTTTATTCCGAGAAGCTCCTTTATCCTTCTCTGGGCAAGATCATAAAGTATGGCTGTCTCAATAGCCAGCCCTGCTTCATTTGCCAATGTGGAAAGAAGCTCCATATCCCTCTGGGCAAAAAGACCAGTGCCTTTTCTGTTGCTTAAAGAAAAGACTCCTACCAACCTATTCTTAGCAATCATAGGAACGCACAAGGCATCTTTCACAATCTCCTTCACTGAAGAAAACCTCTCATCAGCCACCCTGCCGTGAAGAATTAATGGCTTTCTCTCTTTTGACACCCAACCAGCTATAGAGCCATCTCCTACATACTTCTTTGTAGTCCTTATCACCTCCTCTGATAATCCTATAGCAGACCTAATGGTAAGCTCCCCTGTCTTTTCCTCAAACAACATAATAGAACCATTCTCGCAAGAAAAGAGCTCA
Source organism: bacterium (assembly GCA_020061965.1). Taxonomy (GTDB): domain Bacteria; phylum UBA9089; class UBA9088; order UBA9088; family JAGUXG01; genus JAGUXG01. The sequence continues at coordinate 6,089 of JAGUXG010000145.1, read as the reverse complement.
CAACCCTTCTTCAATATCAATTGAAGCACATCATCCAACACCTTTCCCTCTGCTAAGGACCTGCTTATCTCATATAAAGCTACAAGAGAAGAGGCAGTGCTTCTAAGCCGAGCATGGATTTTTGCCTGATAGATGGCAATAGCTGCCTGAGTAGATAACCCGTCCAATATTTGAATATCACTATCAGAAAAGGGCCGATCTTGCTTTTTATTAAAGAGAGCCATCACACCAACTATTTGCTTATGATAGATAAGCGGAAGATAAAGCCCTGTTGTCAAATTTCTTTTCAAATGGTCTATAAATTTAGATTCAGTAGAGAGGTTTGGACAATTTATTGGTCTTTGGGACTCGGCACAAAGCCCAATCAAAGATTCTCCCATCTTTGTCTTTACCCCATAGACCATATCAACAAGCGGATAGGTTGTAAGACAGGAAAATTCATCATTCTCAACAATCCATAGCTCGCTCTTTGTCGAACCAACTGCCCTGAAGGACTCTTTCAGAATGAGATTCAGTTGTTCAGAGAGATTGAGCCTCTCCTCAGAGATAGATCTGTCAACCTTTGAAACAGCAAGTAAGCCAGCCCTCTCCTTTTTTAGAGCAAGGACAGTCTCTTCATAAGAAGCGGCATTTACCAAAGCCTGTGCCGTGTAAGAGGAAAGGATAGTCATTGCTTCTTTCTCCTCAGGCTTTATAGAACCTTTTTTAAGATAGACCTCAAGACTCCCAATAATATCATCCCCAGAGATCAAAGGAATACCAATTTTATAAGGTCGCCCCTTTTCCTCAAAGAGACTGGCCTTCTTCAAAACCTTTTTACCAAACTCATTAGTAGGAGGCTCAGGCAATCCCAAATAAAACTTTGGGCAAAGATCTTCCTCATCCATCTGCTCAATCACACAGGCTGAACTATTTTTTACCAGGAGTAGCACAGCCTCTGCAGAAATCATTCTAATCTCTTCTACATCAAGGGATTTTGCTAAAGAAAGGGAGACCTGGGTAAGATAGGAAAGCCTCTCCCTCCTCTGAAAGTTCCTTACTCTCTCTGTTCTTATGACCACATTGTATCCGAGGACAAGGATCAGCAAAAATAGAGTAAGGGGTTGAGCAAAAAGGCCCCCTTCTTTATAATAGCTCCACAGAACAACCCCAATAAAAACCAGGACAATACCCCACAAAATGAAGTTAATGGATTGTTCGGCTATGCTTAGCTTATATCTTTTAATAACATATTCTTTACCCATTTTTATTCCATACTAATTTTAATCCTTTCTTTGTTATTTGTCAATAATCTATCTATTTCATTACTTGTCTATCTCTTTAAGTAGATTATTCCCAAAGTCAATAACCCTTTTTTCCCTGATAAAGTCTTCTGGTGTATCTGATGTATGAATGGTATTTTGGGTAATATTATCAGTATAGACCAGCCTGATGAGGGAGAGGGCTGTCTCTCGTATCTCTGCTCTGGCATTAACACCTTCATAAAGGAGTGCCAGAGAGGGTTTTCTGCTCATAAACCTAACAAGCTCCTGATAGAAACCCTTTTCTCTGTGTGGAATGTAGAATTCCATCATCGCATCCTCTGTTGGCACAATCACTTTTGCTCCGATGATATACATCCCAGTCCTCGCAATCATATCTATCACGCCGCCTGGCCTTGGGTCATAAGGTTTCTCAAAGGCATTGGGTTTGATAAGGACTACAGTTGAATCAATTCTATTCTGCTCTTTGGATGAATAGTTTATGGATGTAGAAAGTGGCCCTCCCAAGTCCTTATACTTCTTCCAGATAAGCTCTATCTGAGTCTCTGCTTCCTCTTTGTTCTTTGGACAGGAGGCAGGAAATTCACAGATGTTCTTTCCATCAACCTTATGAAAGAAGCCAAATCTACCAAGAATGGTTCTCCCATCTCTAACATTTACCTTGCCCATAATCTTTTTTACCCTATCTATGGCATTATTCCCCTCAATCACCAAGCTCAACATCCTCGGATACCTGTATTTTATGCGGTTAAACTTATAAGCCAATAGCTCTGTTTTTTCCTCTTCATTCTTCTCTATAAATGTCTCTGTCAAGCCTTTGGCCAACTCTGGCGTAAAGTTATAGATGTCTGCAGCAATCATAACGAGAGGGTCCTTTGGCTTCTCCATAAATCTGAGCATGCCGATGATGGCACCTGTAATAGACCTCTCAAGTGCCAAAGAGTAAATATTTACTAATGTTCTTTCTGTCATTTCATTGCCTCCTTAGCCTTTCCAATAAGCTCTTTTATATCACCAATATTCTTTTTTGCCATATACTCTCTTATCCCCTCAGTAATCTTTATGCAAGAAAATGGGTCAACTAAGTTTGCTGTTCCAACCTGAACAGCACAAGAGCCTGCCAGGATAAACTCAATGGCATCAGAGCCACTAAAGATTCCGCCTATTCCAATTACTGGTATATCAAGGAGACTGCTCACCTCCCAGACCATTTTAAGAGCTACAGGTTTTATAGCAGGACCAGACAAGCCTCCAAATATGCCACCTAAGATTGGTCTTTGAGTCTCAATATCAATAGCCAGAGCCTTTATCGTGTTGATAAGGGAGATAGAATCTGCCCCTTCTTTTTGACAGATTAAGGCAATCTGGCAGATATTGTCTGCTGGAGGAATCTTGGCGATTATTGTTCGGCTGAATCTCTTTCGCACCTTTTCCAAAACAAGACCTGCTATCTTTGGGTCTTTACCAAAACTGGCTCCACCTTCTTGAACATTCGGGCAGGAGATGTTCACCTCTAAAGCCTCCACATCCTCTGTATCAAGGATATTTGCCAGTTCCTCATATTCGGCAATTGTCTCTCCCCCTATGTTGACTATGATAGGAATGTTGTGTTTTCTTACTTTAGGAAGTTTTTCTTTGATAAAGCCTTCAATACCTATGTTCTCAAGACCAACGCTATTAAGCACGCCAGAAGCCGTTTCCACAATCCTTGATGGCTTATTTCCCTCTCTTGGTTTCAGGGTCAGACCTTTGGTAATTATAGCAGAGAGCTGGTTCAAAGGCACCATCTCTTCATACTCTATTCCATACCCGAATGTCCCAGATGCTGGAAGGACAGGATTTGAAAGATGCAAGCCACCTATATTGAGACTAAGCTCTAACTTCATTTTTTTGCTTGAGGAGGGAAGAAAAGGATACACCCTCCTTTGCCAGAAAGAATAACCCTATGATAGTAACCGGAATATACTGAGCTATATGCACAGCCACAGAGTAGCTTAAAGCCAAACCCTTTTCTATCCCAAAGAAAGCTAATCCTGCAATACAGAAGGCCTGGAAGACACCAATATAACCAGGAGCTGATGGAATAAGGGTTCCCAGGCTAACAATAGCCATCACAAAGTATGGGGCATAAAGAGGAAGATTGGAGATGCCAAAAGAGAGAAAGAGAAGATGGAACTCAAAACCAAATAGCAACCAGGAGATGACTGACCAGAAAAGGATCAGGAATGTGTGGTCCGGCCTTCCAAGGCTCTCTAAACCACCGATGAATTTATGAAGGATATAGCCCATCCTCTCTGAAACTTTTTTACTGACTAACGCCGATGCTTTGATAAGAAGATTGACAGCAACCTCCCTTTTTGCCTTTAAGATAATGAGGGAAAGAATACCCAGACCAAAGATAGTTAAACTCATAATTCCAACCCCTCTTGCCCAGGAAGGCATAGGAAAGAAGAAAAGACCTATACAAAAGAAAATAATAAGGGCAATTCCATCAAATATCCTTTCTAAAACTATCGTCCCAAAGGAGAGTGAGCGAGAGACACCCTCTTTCTTTCCCAGAAGAAAAGCCCTGGCTACATCTCCAATCCTTGCTGGAACAACATTATTCATCATGAATCCTATCATAATTACTGAGAATAGGCTTTTAACGGATATCTTCTTTTCTGAGCCTAAAAGATACTGCCATCTTATGGCACGGAGAATAAAAGAGATAGCGATAATCAGCATTGCTGGTATCATCCAAAGGTAATTTGCTCCAAAAAGCGACTCTTTTGCCTCTAACCAAGGCACATTTCTGACAGCAAGATAGAGAAAAATGACACTTATTCCTATGGAAAAGATAGTTTTCCTCATCTCTGGTAGTATATCAAACTCTTTCTATTATTGGCAAAGTTTTTCTTGTTTATATAGTCTTCAGATCAGAACTTCCCCAACTTTTACAAAAGTTCTGTATAGATAAGATTAAATGAGTAATGCCAAAAGAGAGAAAAGGGGGGAAGTTCTTAAGTAAAATACAAATTATGCCGATATACAATAGGGACGCTAATCTTTCTCTCTTTCTCCTTTTATCTAAAGCAAGTATACCGAGAATAGATCAGCTTACTATATAAAATAAAAGAGACAAGAGACAAAGATAGATTGACAATAATAATAAACAATAAGATGATGAAGATATGAAAAGGAGAAATCTACCTAATTATTGCTATAATTTTGAACTATAATAACCCTTTTTGTAAGGTTGGGGAAGTTCTGGATGAAATATTGTTGACAAGATAGTCTCTGATAAAATATAGTAAATTTGTCTCCCTGCTATGTTCGATAGTTTTTGGTCAATTTTGGGCTAACACCTATTAAGAAGGAACTGATTCTCCTGATGTGAAATGGTATCCTTGAAAAAGGAGGCAGGAAACATTGGGGTAAGTTCCCATCTGAAATGGAGTTCAAATAGCTAAAGACACCGGCATAAGTGGGGAGATTATACTTATATTTTTTTGCTTTAGCAAAAAATGTGAAGAAGATTGATTGGATTTTAGTTGTTAGCCTTTGTGGCTTAGTGACTATTGGATCTCTTTCTATCTATAGTGCCAGTTATAATTGGACTCCACCACTGTGGAAGAAACAGATTATCTGGATTATTCTCGGGCTTCTTGGCTTGATAGCCGCATCCTTTATTGACCCGCATACCTTAAAACGCAACTCTTTATTCATTTACATATCATCTTTACTACTTCTTATTGTCGTCCTCTTTATGCCACCAATAAGAAATGTCTCTTCCTGGTTTACGATAGGTGGAATCTCTATTCAGCCATCTGAGCTGGCAAAACTTGCTCTCATAATTATGTTAGCTTCTTATCTTTGTGATAAAGATGAAGCAGGTTCCTGGTCCTCACTTATTCTACCAACATGCATAATCTGCAGCCTTCCTATTCTTCTCATCCTCTGCCAGCCTGATGTGGGAACATCCCTCAGTTTTATCTGCTTATTTTTTGTTATGCTTTATTTTACAGGGATAGAGAAGATCTCCTTTCTTTTTCTTTTGATCTTGGCAGGAGTTGGTGTAATAGGCCTTCTCTTTTTCTCCTTATTAAAATTTGAGTATGACATTTCTCTCTCTTTTGTTCTTATAAGTTTGGGTGCCATCATAACTCTTCTTTTTATTATCTTTGCAAGCATAGCCTATTTTAGCAAGAATAAAAAGGTGTGGCTTCTATTCATTGCCTCTATTCTTTCTCTTTTTCTCTCTTTATCTTGTTCATTTCTCTTGAAGCCATATCAAGAAAAGAGGCTCATCGTCTTTTTGAAACCATCCATTGACCCATTAGACGCAGGGTATAACATTATCCAATCTAAAATTGCTATTGGTGGAGGCGGATTAAAAGGGATGGGATTTCTGAAAGGCACCCAGTCGCATTTAGGGTTTCTACCTGAACGAACCACTGATTTTATATTCTCTGTTTGGGCTGAAGAGTTTGGATTTGTGGGCAGTATTCTTCTTCTCTTTTTCTATGGATTACTTATTTTTCGGGGACTTGAGATTGCAGAAAGGGCTCCAGATAGATTTTCGCGCTTTCTCGGCATTGGAATCTCAACTATGATAGCCATCTCTGTCTTTATTAATATTGGTATCACCCTCGGCATCCTCCCGGCTACTGGTATTCCACTTCCCTTTGTGAGCTATGGAGGCTCATCCCTTTTGACAAATATGGTAGGAGTTGGCCTCGTTTTAGCTATCAAGAAAAAGAGTTTAACACCGATTTTCATACAGATATATTACCCCTAAATTTCCACTTTTTAATCTGGGATGTAATATTAAAAAATATAGCAATG
>JAGUXG010000124.1 GCA_020061965.1 bacterium | reverse complement strand
CTTTATCTTCTCTATTCACTTTTTTGGTACGGCCGAGAGGAATCGAACCTCCAATCTACTGATTCGTAGTCAGTTGCTCTATCCGTTGAGCCACGGCCGCATCCCTTTGATTTACAAAGATTTGCTACATCAAATTATACGACAAAATCCTCTTAGAGTCAAAAAATAAATAAATGATAGAGATTGAGAACCTATCCAAGTATTTTGGAAAAACAAAGGCGGTTGATCAGCTTAATCTTCAGATTAAGAAGGGTGAATTCTTCTGCTTTCTTGGTCCAAATGGAGCAGGAAAGACAACGACCATTAAGCTCATCTGTGGGCTTCTGAAACCTACCTCAGGGCTTATCAAGATAGGTGGAATAGATGTTCGAAAAGAGCCTATTCTGGCTAAAAAGCTAATAGGATATATTCCTGACCAGCCATATCTATATGAGAAACTGACTCCAGCAGAATTCTTAAGGTTTATAGCTGACCTCTATGGCGTTTCGGATGATGGACAAAGACTCCTTGAGCTCTTTGAGATAGATGGGTATAAGGATATGCTTATTGAGGAGTTCTCTCATGGAATGAGGCAGAGGCTCTGTTTCTGTGCCACGCTCCTCCACTCGCCAGAGGTGATAATAATTGATGAGCCTATGGTTGGACTTGACCCAAAGTCTATCCATTTAGTCAAGAAAATCCTGAAGGAAAAATCCAAAGAGGCCGTGACCATATTCCTCTCAACCCATATATTGTCTCTGGCTGAAGAGCTTTCAGATAGGATAGGAATAATTCATAAAGGCAGGTTGATTGCAGATAGTTCTGTCCAAAGCCTCAAGGAGATTTTTAAATCAGATAAATTTGAAGACCTTTTCTTGGAGTTGACACAATAGAGTTTATAAAGATAAACTATAGTATCTTCTATAAATTGTTGCAATATGATATGAAAAGAAAATTAAAAATAAAGATTTTTGATTTAATCTACGGAGGAGTTATGAAGAAGATAGCCTTTCTTCTCTTTTTGCAAGTAGCACAGGTTTCATTCTGTCTAGCGGATGGGATTAGAGTCTGGGTAAATGATGGGGTAATCACAGAATCAGAGGTAGCCGCAAGTCTTCTCCCAGGAATATCAGAAGAGCAAGTGATAGATATGATGATTAACCAGATGCTTCTTCTCCAAGAGGCAAGGAAAGGCTTTTCTGTAACAAAAGAGGAGATAAATGAGAGGCTTGCCAGGCTAAAAGAGGACTTCGGCAAAGAAGAGGAGTTTTATGCCGCCCTATCTTTGCAGGGAATAGATGAATCATACTTACGAAAAAAGATAGAGGAGGAGATACTGAAGCAAAGGTTGGTTTCATCTCTCAGGGAAAAGATGGCTGTGCCTGAGGAAAGGTTAGTTGAGAAACTTTCTGAGTACTGCGAAGAGATGCAGGTCTCATACCTTGTTTTTGAGCAAAAACAAGAAGCAGATGACTGTTTCCTTGAGCTTAAACAAAGAGGGACAACCACCAACCCTGTTAAAGAGATAGATTTCTTTTGTGCTCCTGAGATGAGAGAGGAATTTTCCAAGATTTGCTTTAGCTTAGAAGAAGACCAGATAAGCCATCCTACACCTATTGACGATAAGTTCTATATTGTCATCTGCAAAAAGAGACAGCCGACATCAACAGAGAGCCTGGCAAGGATACGAGAAGAGTTTTTATTAGAGAGCGGCAGAATAGACTTAGAAAAGCCACAAGGCAGAGAGAAGATTCTTGACGGTATTTTGGAGCTTATAGAGGAGAGGATGAAGGCTGGCCTGCTGGAAAAGAGAATCTCTGAGCTGATCAAAGGACTGAGGGAAAAGGCGTATATAAAGATTAAAAAATGGAATCAACAGAATTATTAAGCAGGTTTGTAGATACCAATGAGTATAAGAGGATAATGGAGCTCTTCGGGAAGAAGTTTGGAGGGTGTCCTGTTTCAATCATAACTAATGACGGAAAGATTCTCGGCAAAGAGAAAGAACAAGGCTTCTGCCAGATGATTAAGGGCAATAGTGATGGGCAAAGGGATTGCTCTGCTACCTTTTCCTCTATCTTCGAACAAGTAGTAACCAAGGAACAGCCTATTGTTTTTACCTGTCATGCTGGCTTCTTGGGGTATGCAGTCCCTCTTTTTATGAGGAGAGAGCTTTTAGGGATACTCTATTCCTGCGGTCTTATTGATCTTAATAAAGACTCTAGTTCCTATACAGAAATTGCCACAAAATTTCATCTTGACCCACAGGTTTTTGGCTATGCTATAAGCCAAGCAAGCAGATCAACCATAAGCTCTCTTGAGACAGACATAGAGCTCATCTCTTCTCTTCTCAACAACTCTATCTCACTTATTAAGGAAAAAATTTTTGGCTTGACCAAGGAGCAAGAGACAGATGTGATCACCAGATTCTATGATCTCTTTGAGAAATCAAGGCAACTTCTTCTTACCTTAGAACCAACAAAACTCTATTCCCTTGTGGTTAATCTGGCGAGCAAGGCGATGAATGCTGAAATATGCTCCTTAATGCTCTTTGACAAGAAGAAGGAGGAATTGACTATAAAGGCTGCTGTAGGTTTAGACAAGAGGATAATGGAAGAGACTAGGTTCAAAAAAGGGGTTGGGATTGTAGGGTATGTTGTTCAGACAGGAAAACCCCTGCTTGTCGGAGATATTACCAATGATCTAAGGTTTAACATCAAGAAGAGTTCACCAAAGTATTACACAAAATCACTCATATCTGTACCTTTGAAGGTAGGAGATGAGGTCTTTGGGATAATAAATGTGAACAATAAGGCCTCCCGTGCGCCATTCAATGAGACAGACTTGAAGCTCCTTTCTATTATATGCGGACATACTGCTATTGCTATCAAGAATTCTAAGGGCTCTTGGAGCGAAGAGAAGGAAAAGGTAGCTAAAGAGCTCCTTTCAAGCCAGGAAGAAAGAGAGAAAGTAGCTATAGAGAAGGAAGAACTCTTGGAGAAAAAGGTTAATTTTGAGGTAGAACTCAAAGAGAAGGAAGAGGCTCTGCGGATAAAGATGGAGCTCTTAACCAAGGAGAGGCTTGAGGAAGAAAAAAAGAGGTTTGGTGAGGCAATAAGCCAATTAGAGAAAGAGAGGGATGAACTCAAAAAGAAGATTAAGGATAGCGAGGGGCTTATCCATGAAAAAGAGGATTTGGAGAAAAAATTAGAGGAGGCAATTAAAGAGAAGGAGGAGCTTGAGGCTCAGACAGAGGAGCTGGGAATCCTCTATTCAATCTCCTCTGAGACACCAAAGATGAGTAAGCCTAAGGAGATACTCTCCTGGATTTTAGATAAGGTTCAACCATTTTTCAACTACCATGCCTCAGCCTATTTATACCTTGATGGAGAGAGGCTTATTGGCGAGATAAAGCAAGCCTGCTTTGTGAACGAAGACTGCCTGAAGTCCATAGAAAAGAAGATGACTGTTACCTGGAAGAAGTATAATCCAGAGGGTTTAGAGAGGGCACCAGAGTTCTTTACAGAGAAAAAAGAGGCAGAGTCTGGACTCTTCTGGGTAGGATTAAAGGAGTTTCAGACAGACCTTGCCTTTCCTATAGTTCGCGGAGAAAAGACCACAGGCCTAATCTCTGTCTATTCCTTTAACAAAGAGCCATTTCCTCCACTCCAGAGGAGATTGTTGCGGATCATTTCCCATCAGATATCAGAGACCTTAGAAAGGGTAGCATTGTTTGTCAGGATAACAGAATTGGCTGAAAAGGATGAACTGACCAAGACTTATAACTATAGGTACTTGGAGGACTTTTTATCTCGAGAGTTTGCCTATGCAACCACCTACAAAAAGCCTATCTCTTTGATTATGATTGACTTTGACCGCTTAAAGTATGTGAACGACACCTTTGGCCATCAGGATGGAAACAGACTTATTATTACTATTAGCAATATCATCAAGAAGACAATGGATGGAAAAGGCTTGATTGCCAGGTTTGGTGGTGATGAGTTTGCTGTCGTCCTTTCAGAGACAGATGAGAATACAGCCCTTCAGTTTGCTGAGAAGATTCGGACAAATATTGCGGCTCATCCAATGGCACTTGGCGGAAAGCCTCATCAGACTACAGCCAGTCTGGGTGTCTCTGGTTATCCTAATCAGGGAATAGATAATGAGAAGGACCTCTTTGCCAAAGCAGATAAATGTCTCTATGCTGCCAAAGAGGCAGGACGGAATAAGGTAGTTTTGTATAAACCGTAATTATACTCAAGGAACACGAGGTTTAGCTAAGATTTTTGTTGTAGGTTGTAAGTTGTAGGTTGAAGAAGTAGAACAGAAAGATCCAAACCTACAACTTACAACACCCTAAACTTACAACCTCAGGTTCTCTTTGTAAACCTGATTTACTTGTGTATAAAGAGTGGAGTTGAAAGATATGAGTCAACCAAAATCTATAAGAAAGAGGGATGGAAGGATAGTTCCATTCAATAAGGAGAAGATAGCAGATGCTGTCTTTAAGGCATTGTCTGCTACCAATAACCCAGACAAAAAGAAGGCAGAAAAGGTCAGCCGTCAGGTAGTTGGGGCTATCTCTGTCATTTACAAAGACGATAGAACACCTACAGTTGAAAATATTCAAGATTTAGTGGAGAGGATGCTGATTGAAGACGGCTATGTTGAGGCAGCTAAAGCATACATACTTTACAGGAATCAGCACGCAGGCCTGCGGGAGACAAAAGCACTCCTGTCAGATGCTGTGGGCATGGTGGACAAATACTTGGGCAAAGAGGACTGGAGGGTAAGGGAAAACTCTAATATGAGCTACTCCCTTCAGGGCTTGAACAACCATATCTTCTCTCTGATAACCTCAAGCTACTGGCTATCCAAGCTCTATCCGCAAGTGGTAAAGAACGCTCATTTATCAGGCGATTTTCATATTCATGACATCGGCGTCCTCTCTGTCTATTGCTGTGGATGGGACATGAAAGACCTTCTCGCCCGTGGATATGCTGGGGCTATGGGTAAGGTGGAGGCATCTCCTCCAAAGCACTTTAGGACCGCTCTTGGTCAGATTGTCAACTTCTTTTACACCCTCCAGGGAGAGGCAGCAGGTGCTCAGGCATTCTCTAATTTTGACACACTCCTTGCTCCATTTATCAGATATGATAGTCTCTCTTACAAGGATGTGAAACAGGCAATGCAGGAGTTTATCTTCAATATGAACATTCCTACAAGGGTTGGATTTCAAACACCATTTACAAACATAACTATGGATATTACACCTCCTAAGACATTGGCTCAGGAGGCAGTGATTATTCATGGCATGCCTCAGTCTGCGACTTACTCTGAGTTTAGAAAAGAGATGATGATGATAAATAAGGCATTTTGTGAGGTGATGATGGAGGGAGATTCCAGGGGTAGGGTCTTCACCTTTCCTATACCAACATACAATATAACCAAAGATTTTGACTGGGAGAATGAGAATCTCTTGCCACTCTGGGAGATGACAGCAAAATATGGGATTCCCTACTTTTCAAACTTTATAAACTCGGATATGGACCCAGAGGATGCCAGGAGTATGTGTCTGCATGGAGATGAAGAAATAGTTATTAAAAATAAGGGAAAGATTGAAAGAACAACAATAAAAGAATTGATTGAAACTTATGGGGGGGATGAGTGGCAGAAATGCAAGGAAGATATAGAGGTTATATCCATAAATGATAATTATAAGATTGAATGGGCAAGGATAAAGAACTTCTTAAAAACAAAATTACAAGGGGCAATAAAAATAAAAACAAAGGATGGTAAATTTTGTAAATTCTCTAAAAATCATCCAGTTATTATCCTAAATGAAGAGGGATTAAAGCAGAAAATGGCTAAAGAGATAGAACCAGGAGATTATATGATAAGCTTAAAAGATGCTTCGGGTATTCTTTCTTTAGATTATGAAAAAATGGGTGACTTTATTTTAGATGAAAACTTGGCTTTCTTCCTGGGGTTTTTCACAGCAGACGGTAATTTTTTATATAAAAGCAAAACAAGAAAATTGAGTGGATTACAATTTACATTTAATTTAAGAAATGCCATCCTAAAAGAAAAGATAAAAGCAATAATAAAGGAAAAATTTGACTGTGAGGTTAAAGAGAAAAAGGATCCAAGATATAATACTTATTATCTTTATATTTATAAGTCTTGGTTTGCTGATTTAATCTATAGTTGTGGATTTAAAAAATATGGAAGGGTTTCTAATTCTGTGTTCAATTCCCCTAAGAGAGTGATAGAAAAATTTTTAGAGGGGTTTTTTGCTGGAAGTGGCTATGAAAAGAGAAAAGAGATGCATATCAAAGATACTCTTTTAATAAGAGATTTAACAATTTTATATTCTTTGATTGGAATTCCAAACATACTAAAACTAAATGAAAAAGGTCAGAGGCTTTATTTACAACATAAATTAAACCCTGAAAATATTAATAATCAACCAGTTAATTGCTTAGCTGAAACTGATTTATCTATAAGGTTGAAGAATGGTGATATTTATCCAATAAGTGTTGTTGAAATAGAAAAAACAGAGAATATAGAGGATTTTTATGATATAGAACTTGAAAAAAATCATAAGTTTGTACATTCTCTTGGAACAATTACACACAATTGTTGTCGGTTGAGATTGGATAACAGGGAGCTTAAAAAGAGGGGTGGTGGGCTATTCGGTTCAAATCCACTCACAGGTTCAATCGGTGTGGTCACCATCAATCTTCCAGCCGCAGCATATACCAAGAAAGATGAAGAAGGATTTAGGCAGAAGATAGGAGAGCTTATGGATATTGCCAAGCAAAGCCTTGAGATAAAAAGGAAGGTACTGGAGCGATTTACAGAGGATGGGCTGTATCCTTATGCTAAACACTACCTTTCGGCAATAAAAGATGGTTTTGGTGCTTACTGGAAGAACCACTTCTCGACGATTGGGATTGTTGGAATGAACGAAGCCTGCCTGAATCTTTTGGGAAAAGATATATCAACGTCAGAGGGAAAAGAATTGGCTATCTCCACCTTGAGATTTATTAGAGATAAGATTACCGAATACCAGCAAGAGACAGGCAACCTTTATAACATTGAGGCAACACCTGCAGAGGGTGCAACCCATAGATTAGCTATGTTAGATAAGGAGAGATACCCTGATATTATTGCAGGAGGTGATGGCAAGCCATACTATACCAATTCCACCCACCTTCCAGTCAATCTGACAGATGATCTCTTCTTTGCTCTATCCCATCAGGATGAGCTTCAATCCCTTTATACAGGAGGAACGGTCTTTCATGGGTTTGTTGGAGAAAAGATAGATAATGCAGGGATGTGCAAGGTTCTAATCAAGAAGATCTCCGAAAACTTCTCCCTTCCATATTTTACCATCACCCCAACATTCAGCATCTGCCCCATCCACGGCTATGTAAATGGCGAACACTTTGACTGTCCAATCTCTGCTGGAAATGGTCGCTGTGGCATGAAGTGCGAGGTCTATTCAAGGATTGTTGGCTATTATCGTCCAGTCCAACAATGGAACGATGGGAAACAGCAGGAATTTGCTGAGAGGAAGGAGTATCTGGTGTAGATAAAAAAATCACTAAGTGATAAATGAACATATTAGACATTATCTTTATAGCAGTCTTGCTAGCAAGCACAATAATGGGTCTTTTTCGTGGAGCAACCAGGGAGATATTCTCTCTGGGTGCTATAGTCTGCGGTATATTTGGGGCAAGCAGGCTATACCCAAAATTCACACCATATCTTGTCAAATATGTATCAAACCCGGTTCTGACTAATCTTTTGAGCTTTATTATCGTCTTTCTTGTCATAGCTGGTTCCCTTATGATCATCTCCATCATCCTTTGTAAGATATGGAAGATATTGCTTCTTGGATGGGCTGATAGAGTAGCAGGTGCTTTATTTGGATTTGTCAGGGGTGTTGTTCTGATTGGCGTTATTTGTGTCTTACTCTCTATCTTTCCTTTAGAAAAGACAAAAGAGATGATGGAAAATTCTCAATTGCTTCCCAGCCTTTCTATAATAAAAGAGGTTCTTCTCTCTTTGTTTCCGTTTGAGAAGATTTTGCCAAAATGAAGAAAGATAGGTTTTCTGAGATAGAAGAAGAGATAGCCCTGTTAGCTGAGACTGCGGATAAGATGGGGCTCGTAGAGCTTTCTATTGGAAAGGGAAAGAAGTTCATCAAACTTCTTTTAGAAGAGAAGGGGATCGAGCCATTAGAAAAAGCCCGATGGGCAGGAGATAATTATCAGAAGATCTTCTCTCCACTTGAGGGAATGTTTTATCGCTCTGCAAGACCAGGTGATCCGTATTATGTAGAGATAGGGTCAAACATCACCCCAGACCTTACCCTGGCTTTGATTGAGGCAATGAAGGTCTTTAATGAGATAAAGTCAGAGATAACAGGAAGGATAGTTGATATATTGCCTATGAATGGAGAGAGGGTTCAGAAAGGGGATCTGCTCTTTGTAGTTGAAGTATGATTGAAATCAGGTATGCTCAAGGAACACGAGGTCTAGCGAAGATTTTTGTTGTAGGTTAATGAATAGAACATTACAAAATCTCATCATCAGTATGCGGCTGAAGCAGTGGACAAAGAACCTCTTTCTCTTTGCTGCACTTGTCTTTTCTCAGAAACTGAATGACCTGCCTGCTAGTTTGTCTGTTGGAGCAGGATTTCTTCTATTTTCTCTTATAGCTTCTGGTGGGTATATCCTTAACGATATTATAGACGCTGAAAAGGACAGGACGCATCCGATAAAACAAAGGCGGCCGATTACCTCAGGGGCTTTAAGCAAAAAGGCTGCTCTCATCTCAGCTACTGCCTTTCTTTCAATCAGCTTCATTCTCTCCTTTTGCCTGTCTGTTCAATTCTTTCTTGTTGCGTTGGCCTACCTTTTGATTATGTTTCTTTACTCTTTCTGGCTTAAGAACATTGTCATTCTTGATGTAATGACCATATCAGCAGGGTTTGTCTTACGGGTAAAGGCTGGAGCAGTTATCATTCCTGTAGAGGTATCTCTGTGGCTCTTGATCTGCACCATGCTTCTTGCCCTATTCCTTGCCCTGTCCAAAAGAAGGCATGAGCTTGTCCTTTTGGAGGATTCTGCTCCATCGCACAGAACCATATTATCTGAATACACACCGGCATTTATTGACGAGATGATCTCTGCAGTGACAGGTGGATTGCTCATCGCCTATTCCCTTTATGCCTTTTCTCCAGAGACTCAGGAGAGGTTTGGAAAGACTCTTCCTTTGACCATTCCCTTTGTTCTTTATGGAATATTCAGGTATCTCTACCTTGTCCATCAGAAAGGAAAGGGTGGTAGGCCTGAGATAGATATTGTCTCTGATAAGCCTATGATGATTGGTATCTGTTGTTGGGTTATATCTATTTTGTTGATTATTTATCTATGAAAGTAAGCAGTCAGCTAATAAAAATAGGTGTGTTTAGATGTAAGTAACACTTTACTCATCTGAAGTAAAATTAAAAAGGATTCAAGGAATCAAGGGGTGGAGGGGGAGATGAAAGAAAGATTTGTTAATTCTTCAAACACTT
>JAGUXG010000053.1 GCA_020061965.1 bacterium | reverse complement strand
TCAAGGAATCAAGGGGTGGAGGGGGAGATGAAAGAAAGATTTGTTAATTCTTCAAACACTTGAATCCTTGAATCCTGTCCCCCCTTGACCCCTTTTTTGTAATGGATTCCTTCACTTGGGTAAATAGTTACAAAAAATTAGCTAATCCCTATTGTAGAGTGCGAAATATAGAAATTATCCTACATATAGCTATGTAACCCTGGCAAGAGAAAGTTTACCCCTAAGTAGGTGAAGAGACAAGCAGAAAATCCGATTATAGCGAGCCACGCTGATCTTTTATCTCTCCAGCCAATAGCCCTCAAATGAAGATAGGAGGCATAGATTAGCCAGGTGATAAGTGCCCATGTCTCCTTTGGGTCCCAGCTCCAGTATGCTCCCCATGCATAGTGTGCCCAGACCGCACCTGTGATTATACCTAAGGCAAGAAGAACAAACCCAATGACGATTGACCTATAAACTATTTTCTCCAAAGAAGCCTCCTCTTTCAAAAGATAGAATAGACTGACTACAAATGAGAGAGCAAAAGAGCCATAGGCCAAAAAGCAAACTGCTACATGGAAGAAGAGCCAATAGCTCTGCAGAGCAGGCACCAATGGTGTGATCTCTTTATATTTTGGACCAAGCGATAAGGCAGATAAAAGGAACAAAAATGCCAGTCCAACAACAAATCTACTGAAAATCCTTTTAGGCTCAATAAATAGGCAAATAAAGAGAATAGACCAAGAGAAGAAGACTAAAGACTCATATAGATTTGTGAATGGTGGATGGTCTGCCTCTATTGTCCTTATCACCAACCCTACGCTATGAATAATCAAACCCGTCAATAAAGGAGGCCTTCCCTGCCTTCCAGGCAAGTAAAAAAGGATGCTTGTCCCATAGAAAGCCAAAGCAATAGTAAATAAGATATGGCTATTCATTTTTTCTTAAATATAGAGGCAATTATCCCTAAGCTCAATAATCCAAAGCCTGAGAAGACAAAAGCTAATCCCGGGCTTCTGATCACCTGTAAACCTGTCAATTCTGTCCCAGAAAAGGAAGTAAGCCTGAAATCATACCCTTTCTTTTGATGATAATCTGGAAATTTATAGAAGGCCCACTGGCTGAACTTCAGTCTCTCTCCTTCATATACATCTAATTTTATTGCTGGATTATTCAAGCTCCCTGACCTTGAATAGGCTTCCTTTCCATCCAGAACAAAGTCAGGAAGGAATTTGCTTACTTTGACCCTTACATCACCTTCTGGAAGAGAAAAGGTCTCTCCAATCTTTACTCTAAAATCATCTCCAGCAAAGGCTATCTTTACTGTATCTACATCAAGGCTATAATCTGCCTGATAAAACCAGACTCCTTTATAGACTAAGGGATGATTCACCTCTATTGTCTCTGTCAGTACTGGTCTTCCTTTTTCCAAGACAGTCAAGACGCTCTTATAGTCTTTGGGTGTATTGGAGTCAGGGTAATACTCTAATATAAAATCATCAAGCCTCAGATTGAAATCAAAGATAGGGACTGTCTCTTTCTCTTTAATCTCCACATAAGCTTTGAATCCGAAGATATTGTCTATCGCAGTACCAAACAGAATAACGAGGATACTAATATGGGTGATATAGACTCCTATTCTCTTTGGCTTTTTTGAGATAGAGCAGGCAGTGATGCTCAGGCTGATCAGGATTAATATTGCCATAAAGAAAGGCGAACGATAAATGTCTATCTGGGCAAGACTTCCAATAAGGCAGGCCAATATCAGGAGAATCAGCAAACACATAGCCATCTTTATGGAACTAAAAAGACTGAACACCTTCTTCATCTTTCAAGAAAATTCTTACCGCAGAGACTTTAGAGTAAAAAGAGATTTATTCTCTGTGCCCTCGTGCCTCTGCGGTTATACTTTCTTAATCTTAAGAAAAGCATCGCTAAGACTATCAAAAAAATAGTGGCTATGGTTATTGCCGCACCCTTCTTAAAAGAATCTGGGCAGTAGCGAAACTCAACCTTGTGCTCTCCCTCCTCTAAAAAGACCGCACGAAAGGCACAGTTTGCATAATAAATATGGGCCTCTTTCTTATCAACATAGGCCTTCCAGCCAGGGTAGTTACTGTCCGTAAGCACCAGATACCCAGGCTTTGTCATCTTAGCGGAAATCTCCACCCTATCGTCTTTATATTTCAAGATTTTACAATCTGAAAAGCCTATATCCTCAGAGCCGAGAGGCCCCTGCTCCTCTAAAATTACCATCTTTCTTGGATTAAACCAGTCAGAAGAAAGAATATTAATGATAGTGTTTGGGTCCTGAACGAAAAATGACTTTCCTACAACATAAGCCCGTGGGAAAACATCCCTGTTCTCATAAATCTTCACAGATGGAAGTTGCCAATCAAGCTTTATCTCTTCTACAATGGGCAGGTTCAAAGAGAAGCAGGAGACAAGGTATTTCACATTGAGCAGGCTTAAAAGCCTTAAAATATCAGGTGAAACCTCTCCAGTATAACTTGCTGAGTCTAAGGCTATCCCAGCGAGCCTCATCTCAAAAATGTATGGTCTGATGGGAAAGAAAGTTAGATATATCCCAGGGCTCTGGAGTCCATGTTCAAGGTTTGTGCTTGCAGAGAGAACCTCTCTATGCTTAAGATAAACATCGGAATTCTTCCAGCCGTAAGTAAAATAAAGGTTGTTTCTGGTGATGACGCTTCCCACAGAATAGACTCTATCCATCCCTATATTTTGCTTTAAGAATTTGACAGACTCAGGTGGCTTGAGCCACTTTTTTGCAGAAATGGTCGGGTTGTGATGACTTCCAAACTTGAAGAGGTCAAGAAAGACAATAGAGATTATAAGAAAGAAAAGAAGATGCCTCGCCCTTGATTTTATCCTTTTTCCTATCTCCTCCAGACCAAAGGCAGAGAGAATAGCCAAAGAGAATCCAACAATCAACAAAAATCTGTTTGGAAATCTGTAGCTTGATAGAGGTGGCAACTTGAGGAGAAAGAATAGCGGGCTATATTTGCCAAAAGAGAGAATAAGAGAGAGAACAAGAATGATGGTCAAGACAAGGATATATCTGTTCGTCTTTATTCTGGCTATAGCCAGGCAAGAAAGAATAAGAGGCAAGATGCCAATATATCCTGTATTCTCCCAGAAAAGCCCGTCCCAGGGTGTCTTGTGGTTTGCGAGGTAAGGATCGCCATAAAAGTATGGAAGGATAAATCTAACAAGCTCTGAGTAATGAAAGGGAAATCTGTCAAGCTCATGGATAGCACCACCTATTTTTCTTCCTGATTGCTCCAGAAGCTCCATTGTAGGAAAAAGTTGGCAAGCAGAAAGCCCAAGGCCAATGATAACCATTATTGGAAGGAGACTGGCTTTATAAATGATGCCAATGGCTATATTCTCTTTTCTTTTCTTCTTCAGGCTAAGGCTTGTCAGAACCCTGAGGATAAAGTATAGAACAAATATCAGATTTGTATAGACCATAACCTGTGGATGTCCGGTAAATATCTGGAAAGAAAGAACAACACCAGCCAAAATAGGAAAGATAAGCCTCTGCTCCTTTATAAATCTCTCTCCAAAGTATAATAATAGAGGAAATAAGGATGCTGTCTGGATGTTGGATGGATGTTTTACATGGGTGATGAGGTATCCAGAGAGAGTAAAGACCACAGAAGCCAAAATAGAAGGAGCGAAATTAAGACCGATTTCCCTACAGAATAAATATGTAGCCAGACCTGCTATCAAAAATGTGAGCAGGGTAGTGAGGTTATAGGCAATATATGGAGGAAGAAGAAGAAAGGAGAAAAAATTTAACGGATAGAATGTACCCATCTCACCCTCAGAGAGCAAGGGAATGCCTAAAAGAAGGTCTGGACACCATAAAGGAAGCCTGCCTTCCTTTAATGAATCTGAAAGAAACCTCTTGATCTGCCAGTAGCAGTCAGTTAGATCGCTATAACCAAGGTCTCCGGTTATCCAGAACCCTCTAAAGGTTGCAGCATCAAAGAAATAAACAAAGATTACCAACAGCAAGATAAGAACTGCAAAAAGGCTCTTCATCGTGTAAAGTATGAGAGCAAAAAGAGATTTGCGTCAAGAAATCTTTCCTTCTAAAAGAAACATTCTGTCAACTATAAATTGACAAAATGTAGGAAGCGGAATATAATTTAGTTCAAAATTATAAGGTAGGAGGAATGCAATGAATGGTTTTAAGACCTTTATTTTGCTTTTTAGTCTGTCGGTGCTTTTGCTTTTAGTAGGTCAAGCAATAGGTGGAAGGAGCGGAATGACAATCGCCCTTATTTTAGCTGGAGCCATGAATCTTATCAGCTACTGGTTTTCGGATAAGATTGTGCTGGCTATGTATGGGGCAAAGGAGGTATCTGAGACTGAACTTCCTGAAGTGCATCGGATTGTAAACAATCTTTGCCAGATATCAGGCCAGGAGAAGCCAAAGGTCTATCTTATGCCTTCTCCATCCCCAAATGCTTTTGCTACAGGAAGGGACCCAAAACACTCGGCAGTGGCTGTAACAGCCGGGATAGTAAAGCTCCTTTCAAAAAGTGAGCTTGAGGGTGTTATCAGTCACGAGCTTAGTCATATCAAAAATCGGGACATCTTAGTGGCCACCATTGCTGCAACCATAGC
This sequence comes from bacterium, assembly GCA_020061965.1. Classification (GTDB taxonomy): domain Bacteria; phylum UBA9089; class UBA9088; order UBA9088; family JAGUXG01; genus JAGUXG01. The sequence goes on along the minus strand of JAGUXG010000053.1, from coordinate 777 downwards.
CACAGCTATATTCCATCTGGCTGATATGGCTAAATGGGCGGCTATATTTGGAGGCAGAAGGGATGATGATAGGGAAGGAAACCCGATAGTCTTTATAGCTATGATCATTGTTGCCCCGATTGCTGCTATGCTTATTCAGCTTGCCATTTCAAGAAGCAGGGAGTATCTGGCAGATGAGACAGGGGCAAGGCTTTGTGGAAATCCTATGAGTCTTGCTTCAGCACTTAAAAAATTGGCTGGTGGCACAGAGAGGATTCCTTTGGATGCCCAGCCTGCTACAGCCCATATGTTTATTATCAATCCATTTTCAGGAGGAGGTATATTTAAGCTCTTCTCAACCCATCCACCAATAGAAGAGAGGATTGAAAGGCTTGAGAGAATGATATGAAGAAAGAGATACACCCAGAGTATTATGATATTTCTGCCAAGTGCAGTTGTGGGGCAACCTATCCTACAAGGTCAACAGAGAAAGAGATCAAGCTGGAGATATGTTCTGCCTGCCACCCATTCTTCACAGGAACCCAAAAGTTAGTTGATACAGCAGGTAGAGTAGAAAGATTCATCGCTCGGCAGAAGAAAAAGAAGAAAGAAGAGGAATAGTCCAATCTTTTTGATCTCAAAGGTAACAGTTCACTTAACCGCAGAGATGCGGAGATGTAGAAAACATATATTAAATTTTCGTAACTATTTACCCAAGTGAAGGAATCTATTGCAAAAAAGGGGTCAAGGGGGGACAGTCTTTCAAGGATTCAAGTGTTTGAAGAATTAACAAATCTT
>JAGUXG010000005.1 GCA_020061965.1 bacterium | reverse complement strand
AGAACATCCTTGGTGACTACTTTCAGCCATTCAAAATCTTCTGCACTATTGAGAACAAGGAGAGAACCCAAGCGTTAAACTCCATTTATACCCAGTATATCCCCAAAGATGTGCCAATATATTGGATAAGCGGTAGTGCCACACCTGCGGTCAAGACCCCTGGTGGCATCTTTGTTGATCTCCTCAAAGGCTCCGATGATAAGAACAGCCCGCAATATGATATGGATGGTGACGGAGACCCGGATGCCTGGCTTGACCTTAATACCTTCCACCCAAGGTATGACGGCTATCCTACCAAGCCGCCAACGGTCTTAATAGCCTGGCTCAACCCCTGGACATTTCAGTTTGAGGATATTGATAAAGATGGAGATGTCTGCACAGCCTTAAGGACAGCAGATGGAAAGGACTTTGTCTATGGCGGAGATGGTAGGCCGATCTATGACAACATCCAGTTCAATAACATAGACTATGATGACCTCATCCGTGCCTGGAAGGTTACCTGGAATATGGGGGCTGTACCGGGTTATCAGTTTTATGACCCATATTCTTCATGGGAGCTATGGATAGACCCACCACAACTTGTTCAAATGGCTGTCGGTGCTGTCCAGAGAGTAAGTCCAGACAGGGACACAGACAATGATGGCTTTAAGGACTGCGACCTGAACAAGGACGGCATCCTGAACGACACCTACTACTATGACAACTGGGCCAGGTGGATGAATAAGGATGGCCAGGGCAGAGTCATTTATAAAAGGCTCATCACCCAGAAGATTGATAGCTATGAGGGATTTGCCTTTGTTGATGGGAGCTACAAGTTGAAGCCAGGTGAGCGCGATCATGGCCTGGTTCCTTACCCCAATACATATTATGATGCAATCCTCAACTTTGGTGGAGAAGAGGTTAGAATGGGCACTCCAACCCCAGACTTCTCACCCTATTCCTATATTGAGTATAAGACAGCCTGGGATCAGTATAAGATTACGCCAATCAGAACAACCTATACCTACTATGCACCCCTGCCAAACCCGCTGCAGTTTGGATATTTGAGCAAGACCTTTGAGATACGACAAAATGGCAAGGTGGTTGATTCCCTTCCTGCCTATGGCGAGGCTGATATCACCTTTAAGATTACAGGCTCAACAGAGTATTCATCATACTGGATAAAACTTGTAGGCACAGATGTTGGAGACGGCGTCAATCCTGATGGGATTGGTGATGGTGTCTTTGGGTATATGATAGAGAATATCCCTAAGGGTCTTGGTGGTTATAAGATTGATCTGCCCAGGTATGGCGATGGATCTGTAGATGTTCAGAAGCTATGCCCTGACTACAAGGTCTGGATTCAGAAGATAAACAACCTTGGCCCAAGATATAAGGATATAGAGACAGATATTCAGATAATAGACAACCCATTCTACTGGTCTATCTGCATCCCGCAGGTGCTTATTCCAGCAGCACTTGACGATGACAACAACGACGGCATAGACGACTGGCTTGATGATAAGGGTGATAGGTTCAAGTCTGGGATAGGGTATGTGAATGATATATTTCCTGCTTTAACTGGGTCAGAGGTTGAGGCACAAGGCCTGGTATCTGATGAGGATGCTCATAGCACAGGCGAAGGTGATATGGCTGAACATCATTACGGCTGGTTCAAGGGTGCGGATGGTACTTATGGAGATGACCTTGTGGAGGAACTTGGACGGGTAACCTTCACTATCAATGTCAAGTTTAAGAATGAGGGCAGGGAGGGAAGCCTGAAGATAAACAATGGTGCCTGGTTAGTCAATGAGGAGATATTTGGAGGCTCTCCCTGGGTTCAATTCTCCCATGCCCAGCACGCCTTTGCTATGGGAAGTACAATTTGGCTTAATGGCTGGGTTGACCCGAGCCTCATCAAACTTGACCCCTCTACCCTTTATTTCAAACACAGGATAAAGGAGATGCCTTATAGTAATAGTAATGGCAAGGGTGAGCCACACCAATTTGACCTGCTCTTTGACCCCTGGATACGCTCCTGTGGATTTTCTGATGTGCAGATAACCTCATACCTTGGTGGAAAAGACCCCTGCTCCCTGCTCTCCCCAGATATAGATATGCCTGCAATTGTTGACCCGGATATAGAGACTGAGGTTACAATCTGCCCAAGGCATCCTACAATAAAGAAGACAGAAAGGGGTGCATTCGTTGAGGCTCGGATAGAGGTCAATAACAACACCAACAAGGAGTGGCGAAATGTGAAGGTTACGCCAAAATTGGTTGGACTGGGCAATTCAGATGTTGTCTTCTGCTATTCTGTCTATCCAAGACCCCTTGTTCCGGCACACATTGGTCCAAACGGAGATGTTATCCCTGGAGATGACCCAGCCACCTTTAGAATGGGCTGGAGGTTCAATGCCTCGAACTTAGAGGTGCTGATGGAGCCAGGAAACTATGATGGTGATGGCTCAGCAGAGATCCCCCAGATTTTAGCATCCCGTAGGGCCTACTACATCTTCCTGATAAAGATAGATAAAAACCTGCCAAAGGAGAAGGTCTATGAGATAAACTTTGAACTTGTAGGCTATGAGAAGGATTATAATCAGGGTGGATGGGGATTTCCGCTGCCTGCTTATGCTGTGCCTGAGGTTAGATTCAGCCTGGCAGACAAGGATATAAATGGCAAGGTAATTGGTGGCAAGTATGGCAGGTTCATCATTGGTCAGGCTGATTTGACAAGCCTCACAGATGGAATAAAGGATTATGTCGCCTTTAATGATGCTAAGTGGAATCCTACATTGCCAAGTTGGGCAGGCCTGTCCGATATCCAGAAGGAAGCCTCCTTTAATTCACTTAATCCCCTTTCGGTAACAGGCGATAAACAGCTTTCCTACTCCATCCCACAAGAATACAAGACCTTTCCACCAGACCCAGATAAGACTGAATTCTGGATTCTGACCAAGACAACTGTTGATCCACCGACATCCGATGAAAATATACCTTTAGACACAAGGATGAAGCTTTTTTACACAGATGAACGGGGTGTTGCTGGTCAATCCTGGGCATGGACAGATGGAGTTCGGCCTTACGGCGTTTTGAAGGCGACAGCTAGGGGTGCTATCCTTGTTCTAAAACAGAGGGTCTCTAAGGTTAATGGCAAAGAGGTGGGTGAAAATGGGCATTATCTTTTGCAGGACGGGACAAATACTGTGGTCATCTCCCTCCTTGCTTATAATGAGGGAAATGACATTGGCTATAACACTATCCTCTCCACAAAACTTGACCTTGATGTTGATTTGGTCTCGTCAGGCACGAATGACTTTTATACCTATAACAAGCAGACAGGTGTCATTAGCTGGGAGCCAGCCCATATCCTTCCTGGTGCCAGAAGAAGGATTCCCATTACAGTTCTTATTTATAAGCAGCCTGAGGAGACGAAGGAGATGAAGGTGGCTACAGGATTTTATGCCTTATTTGCTGACCAGGAGGAAGGCGGTGAAATCAAGATGGAGGAGTCGTCAGCAAAAGAGAACGTGATCTATGTTCCAGGTTTTGATCTTGTCCCTGGACAGCTCTCTATATCCAACCTCAGTATTACGGAGGGCGATGTAGTGGTCATTACCAATAAGATTCATTTGACAGGAGGAAAGGAGGCAAAGAAGGTTCATACGCGGGTTTTGGATAATAGCAAGCCAATAACTCAAGACTTGCATACAGATTATATCTTAACAGGCTCTTCTATCGGAGTCTCTAAGACTTGGAATACTTCAGGATGTGCAGGTGTTCATACCTTATCTATGATTATAGACCCGGACAATGAGTTTGATGAGGAGAATGAGCAGAATAATTTAGCTACGATGACTGTAACAGTCTATCCTGCGCAAACAGGAAGCATAGCCACAACATTAAGTCTTCCTGAGCCAAAATCTTCGCATGCTACCCTGTTTGCTAATGAGCCAATAACCTTCTTTGCTGACTTTCGGAGAGCTGAAACGAACGAGCCAATTGGCAGGATAATATGGAAGAAAGCAATTTCAGGTGAGTTGTTCTCTGATGTGGCTGTAGCTGATATTGATTCCAACAGCAAAACTAACGAGATAATCTTAGCCGGAAAGAATGCTGGGTATCTCTATGATAATAAGGGCAACAGTCTCTGGAATGTATCTGGTGGTTTTTACTCTGCATCTGGAATGGATGCAGATAGCAATGGTTTCCTGAATGAGGTCGCTCTTCTTAGCAGCGATAGGGGTCTGTATCTATTTGACAAGGACGGTAATTTTATCTTCAGTAAGGATGCATCTAAATTGGGTGGTTCTCCATGTTTGTTTGTTAAGGCTTGCGATATGAAGCCTGATGGTCGTCTTTTTAATGAGATAGCTGTCTTAGTCAGGGGTAAGCTCTCTGTCTGGACAGGCACAGGTACAAAGCTCTGGGATGCTCCAGTCTCTTTGTCTGCAACTAAGATAGATATAGGTGATGTTGATAGAAATGGGATGATGGATAATATCATTTGCGGTGATAAGGTTTTTGACAAAAATGGCAATATTATTAGAACCTATTCTACCGTGGGTATATCTGCTGGTGCCGCAGACTTAAATGGCGATGGCTTTTGCGATGAGGTTATCCTCGGAAATCAGGCTCTATCTGCTTTTAATAGCACAGGAACACTTATGTGGACAAGGTTTTCTGGTCAAGATTTGATAAATGAAATTCTGGTGATAGACTTAGATTCCGACACAAAAAATGATGTTATCTGTGAGAAGGATAATATCCTCTATGCCATTAGGAACCTTGGCACACAAACCCAGATTCTCTGGCAATATCCCACAGGAAATATCACCTCTATCTCTACAGGAGATATTGATGCAGATGGAGAGAATGAGATTGTCGCTTGTGGGGACATCCTCTATGTCTTTGAAAGAAATGGCAGTCTAACTTTTAGCTATCAGCTATCAGCTATCAGCAGTCAGCCTTCAGAAAGCAAGCTATCTGATGTAAACTCTGATGGCTCTAAGGATTTGCTCTGCGCATCTGCCGACACTCTGGCTATATTTCAGGAGGTTAATGTAGATATAAAGTTTGATGATGGCAGTTGGCAGCCAATGACTTGGGATGATGAGATAAGACTTTGGAAGATAGACCAGAACTTTGTCCAACCTGGCAGCCATACCTATCAGGTCAAATCAGAAAAGGGTGGCTATATAAGCTCATCTAAAGCCTCTCAATTTCATCTTTCTCAGATAGCCAATCTCATTTTGAGAAAGAAAGCCTTCCCAAACGCTATCTTAGAAGAAGGCACAATCACCTACACAATTGAATATGAAAACATCGGCGAAGGCACAGCCACAGACATTACAATCATTGAAGTCTTGCCAACTGATACAGTCCTCCAGAATGCCACAGGCAACCCTTCCTACTATGTCCATCCCAACTGGCAACCTGCCCCCAGCCCACAAGCCACCAAACTAAAGTGGCTCATCTGGCAAATCCCTCCAGGCCACTCAGGTTCAGTCAGCTTTACTGTGAAAGTAAAGTGAAACTTGCTTGCCATAAAAATTTCTTAACATAAAACTTCTTAAACACTGATTTTCATTCAGAAAAAGCACCCTAATTTTATGCATAACCTTATAATGATAGTACGGCATATAAACATTCTTCATAGTATGTATTATCTGAATTATAAAATACAAAACCAATGTTATTTTCAAGAATAATTCAAAACAATTTTCTTGAATACCTTATAAATAAAGGGTTTTATGGGCATT
>JAGUXG010000103.1 GCA_020061965.1 bacterium | reverse complement strand
AATATGTGATAAAAGGGGTCAAGGATTCAAGGGGGGACAGTCTTTCAAGGATTTAATGATTTCGCTTTCACTCGACCCCTCGACCACTTGAACCCTTTTTAAGCTTAAATTTTCGCAAAGTAAGATTTCTTCTCGGTATAATATGATAGTAAATCCAACATGGGATAAGATACAAGAGGCTGCATCTGTCATAAAAGGAGGAGGGCTGGTTGCATTTCCGACAGAGACAGTCTATGGTTTAGGTGCAGATGGATTGAATCCTGAGGCTATCGCCAAGGTATTTCAGGCAAAGAAGAGATCACTATCTGATCCCTTGCCACTTCACATATCAAATAGAGACTGGCTTTCAGAGCTTACATATTTAAATGATAAGGCTTTGGCTTTGATGGATAGGTTCTGGCCAGGAGCCTTGACTATAATCCTGCCAAAAAAAGAGGTTGTTCCAGATATTGTGACAGCAGGGCTTGGCAGGGTTGGTTTAAGGATGCCAAAATCCCCTGCGGCTTTGCAGTTGATAAAAGCAAGCGGTGTGCCTATCACTGGCACATCAGCAAACATTACTGGTTTCCCAAGCCCGATTACAGCTAAAGATGTTGAAAAATACCTGTTGGATAAAGTAGAATTGATATTAGATGGGGGAGAGTGTGAAATGGGTATAGAATCAACAATCTTAGACCTGACAGGCGAAGATCCTATTCTTCTACGAAAAGGAGGACTTGAGATTTCTAAAATAGAAAAGGTGATTGGAAAAATTCAGTTTAGATAAAAAGAGGAGGCAATAAAAATGAAAGTAGTTATTATTATAGGTTCTAATAGGGATTTAAATCATTGTCATAAGATTGGAGAGGTGTTAGAAGGATTTGGGGTGAGCTTTATTTTTAGAATAGCCTCAGCCCATAAGACACCAGAAAAGGTCTTGGCGATTATCAGGGAGTATGAAGAGGATGCTATTTTTATCACGGTTGCAGGCAGGAGCAATGCCTTATCAGGTTTTGTTGATGCCAATACCAAAAGACCAGTCATTGCCGCACCGCCTTACAATGAGACTGATATATTCTCAAGCCTGAGAATGCCATCAGGTGTTGCTCCACTCGTAGTGATAGACCCAGATGGAGCAGCACTTGCGGCTGTAAAAATATTGGCGCTTTCAGATAAGGCATTGGAAGAAAAGCTCAAAGCATATCAGAAAAAAAAGGTAGAAGAGATAGAAAAGGCTGATCTGGAGGTGAAGCAACAAGTTAAAGGAGGTGATTGCCATGAGAGAAGCATCTGAATTAGAAAGGGTGGAGATGAGACTTCCAAAGGATCTTCTTCTTCTTCTTCTTCTTCTTCTTCTTCTTCTTTTAAGTTCTACTAAAGGACCTAAAATGGGGATTGAGGATAAGATAGGATTGGCAGCAGCAATAGATTTTAGATTTATTTACCGCAGGAATTGTGAGTATGGCAAAAGCAGCAGATATTGCTGGTATGCATAGATATAATTTTTGGGTCTTGTTGAATAATAGAGGAATAGTTGCCTACGAATATACAGAAATGGAGTATCAAGAGGACCAGAAAGCAATCTCTAAATATGAGGGGATTAAAAAATGAAGGTAGTGAGCAATTCAAGCGTCCTCATTGGACTTGCTATAGCTGTTCTTTCTCTATTGGAACATCTTCATGGAGGAGAAGCAGAAGCAATAATTTTGGCAAAGGAGTCCTCTGCCGATCTGATCCTTTTGGACGATCCAAAGGCAAGAGCTACGGCTTCTCATATGGGCATAGAAAAGATAGGCACAATCGGCATATTACAGCTTGCCTTAAAACAGGGAATCTTGAAGGATATAAAAGAAGATTATGAAAAGATTTTTGGGTTTTGTTGGAATCTTAATTTTGGTGTCAGGATTAGCAGAGGCAAGGTTGATTGTCGAGCCTGATTCTGTTTTTATCGGTGGAACATTTACTGTGAAAGGCGAGGAGTTTGGAAGCAGTAAGAATGTTGTAATTGAGGCAGTCAATTCTACAAAGACTGTAATCTCTGGTGAGGACGGAACATTCTTTTGCGAATTCCTTGTAGAGCCTCAGACAGGTGGACATAAGGAGATTACAGCAAAGAGCATCGCCAAGACAGATGTTGGAGGTATTTTTATAAATCCAGAGATTAAACTTTCGGAAATCTTTGGTGTAAGTGGTGATGAGATACAGGTTTCTGGAAGTGGTTTTTTGTCTTCCGAGAGAGTTCAGATCGGTTGTGGAAGAATAAGTGTTGTGGCTATAGCTTATGCGAGCCCATCAGGAACATTTGCTACATCCTTTTTTATTGATGATAATTACGAAATGGGAATAAATCGGGTATTTGCCATAGGCCATAGTTCTTACTTAATGGCACAAGCAACATTGACCATACAAAAAGAATGGACATTTGCTGTCTATCTTGATGGCGATAATGACCTGGAGGGTGACGGGATTGATGACTTTTTGGAGATGGCCAAGATTGGCTCAAATGATAAGATGAATATTGTTGTCCAGTTTGACAGGGTTGATGGTTATGATAAGAGCTATGGAAATTGGACTGACACAAAGAGGTTTTATGTAACTGCCGGAATGACCCCTACTGCCGGCAGTGCTACAGCAAACCTTGGAGAGATGAATATGGCTGCTACGGCAACCCTGATCAGCTTCATAGACTGGGTAAAGACTGATTACCCTGCCAAAAGATATGCCATAGTCCTCTGGAATCACGGTGGTGGCTGGAGAGCGACTGAAGAAAGACCCAGAAAGGCAGTCTGCTGGGATGAGACATCTGATGATGATTACCTCTATATGAGCGAGGTGAAGGAGGCATTGGCTGGAAAACATTTTGATCTGATTGGCTTTGATGCCTGCCTGATGGGTATGATAGAGGTAGCCTATCAGCTCAAGGATTTAGGAACTGTGGCTGTATTCTCACAAGAGGTAGAACCCAATGATGGCTGGCCTTATGATACTATTTTATCTGACCTATCCGGGACACCAACAATGGATGCAAAAGAGCTTGGCAAGGTAATAGTGAAAAGGTATATGGAATCTTATGATAAATCAGATATTACCCAGTCTGCCATAGACCTTTCAAAGATTGGCACAGTTGCTACGAAGATAAGCAGCTTTGCAGACAGCCTGGAGTGTTGTTATGATGAGCTAAGAACCCTGAGGCAAAAGACAGATCATTCTTGCTTGGATGAGGCTTATGTTGATATCTACCACTTTGCAGACCTTGCCAGTAGTATCTCATACTTCAAGGATTCTGCTGATAACCTGAAGTCTGCTATCTCTGATAGTCTCATTGCCGCCAGTCACGGAAGTAGTCATCCAAATTTCCATGGGATGAGCATCTACTTTCCTGAGGATAAAGACTCTGAATACAATGATTATGTAAAAGATAGGGTGATTGACTTTCCAAATGATACCACTTGGGATGAGTTTTTGGCGAGGTTTATGACGATTACCTCTCCGGCTATCTT
>JAGUXG010000136.1 GCA_020061965.1 bacterium | reverse complement strand
CAAATTATGCTTCCATCCTTACCACTTATTGCCCTTGCTTTATTTCTACTGATTACATGGTGATACTTATGGTTACTTACCATTCCCTTTGAATCTTCAGTATATTCAAGGTCATAGTCAGAATTGAGCCCAATCACCACATCCAGACAACCATCATTATTTAAATCTCCTACGGCTGCATCATAGACCAGGAAATGAGGAGCGTTTGAACTGGGTGGTTTATAATGATAAGTCTTTCCTTTCTTATGTACAATACCCTTTCCGCAGGCGAATACACCTGTTGGCGCCCTCCAGATTAGCCTCCCATTTCTATCCAAAAGATAAATCCCTGTATCTGTACCTGAAAACACCTCCAATTCACCATCATGGTCAAAATCTGCAATGATTGTAGAGATATACCCATAGTCATTCACATTACCGAATTTTTTAACCAACTCTTTTGCTGGATTGAAGTTGTATTTCCACTTCAGATTACCTTGATAATCTAAACAAAAAAGTGTCTCTCTTGCCCCCCTTTTCCAATCATGGGAATGGATGAGTATCTCTCTCTTCCCATCTCCATCAAGATCAGCTATTGCCGATCTATTCACATAGGAATTTCCTGTCATTCTAAAGCTCCATAGCTCCTTGCCGGTTTTCCAATCTAAAAGATGCAGATAGGATGGATCCCCCATACTAACAAATATCAATTCTGTCCTTCCATCGGTATCTAAAGGAACAACTATGCTTATCTCCCTCTCTTGATACGCTTGGCCGGTAAAGAGATAATATATCTTTCTTATAAGTGTATCTTTAAACCACCAGGAGATTTTCTTCTTTGTTCTTTGCCAGCTTTTTATAATCTTACCTGTTTTGCCAGATAAAACATATATCTTTTTTCCATATAAACCATCATGTCCAATGACTTCAATATTGCCGTCTTTATTGAAGTCAACTAAAGCCTCTATGGAAAAGGAGGGTAATTCTTCATTTTTCCAAAGTATGCTGCCATCTTTGGCTTTTAATGCATAGACCCCCTTAATATCACTAACAATAACCTCACATTCTCCATCTTGATTAATATCTTCAGATAGAGCCTGGATGGGGTCTGTAATTTGCATTTTCCATCTTTCTTTTGGCTCTCCTTTATTGCACATCAAATGGCTACAATTGCTGTTTTTCTCGTTATGTAATGGATACCTCCACCCCTTACCTTCTTCTTGCGCAAATATGGTGACAGGGTAACAACCCAATATAAAAAGGCATATAATAAAAAGCCTTCTGCTCATCTTTGTGTCAAGCAAACCTATATATATTCTCACGATATTTCTCCGAAATTGCTTAAAATCAAGTGGAATTTTGGTAAGTGACCTTTATAGGTTGATTTATGTTGGAACTGATACTTTATAACTCATTAACTCACGCATTGACCAAACATGATCTGTAATACCATAAGACATGGCTGGAGTTTTCTTTCTTCATTTACGTTTCACCTTGCCATGGACTACCTCGTTAATCTTTTCAAAGAGTGAATGATGCACCTTGCAGAAGTTTGAATAAGCCTTATAAAGATCCATCTGGTTTTAAAGGTCTTCATTCTTCTTAGAAAAGGCAATGGTCTTACGAGTTAGCCTTCGATTGTCATGTCGAAGGGAAAGGTTTTGTCTTTCAACCAATGAAGTACTAATCTTCTCCTGGTTGAACATCCCCGACATATAAATTTACGAATTCGACCACTCTTAGTTTTGTAAGTACCATTACTAAATTACCCAACCCTATCTTTCTATAGGTAGAGCAATTTGGATTGGGGCAATAAACATCAATATGGCTTGGTTTTCTACCACGCTTGCCATCCTATTTGCCACCTCCTGCTTATGAGATGGGAATAGGATAGCATATTTTAAACAACTTGTCAACTTATCAAAGGGCCATTGTAACACTTAAACTCTCTTCTTCAAACCCTTCTTCAATCTAAATAGCTCATCCCTGATATAGGCTGCCCGTTCATACTCTAAGTTGTCTGCTGCCTTCTTCATCTCCTCTTCAAGCTCTTCTATGGCATCAAAGGGATCACCTGTGATCTTATACTCTATCCTTGGCTCTTGCACCTTTAGAACAGGGAGATATTCTGTCACTTGTTTTTCTATAGACTTCGGGGTTATTCCGTAAAGCCGGTTATACTCCTGCTGAATCTTCCTTCTTCTTCCTGTCTCTTCAATAGCCCTTTTCATAGAACCAGTCATTCTATCTGCATACATTATCACCTTGCCTGAGATATGTCTGGCACACCTGCCAAAGACCTGAATAAGAGAGGCTTGAGAACGTAAGAATCCTTCCTTGTCTGCATCCAATATTACAACAAGGGAGACCTCTGGAAGATCCAATCCCTCTCTGAGCAGGTTTATCCCGACCAGACAATCAAATAGACCGAGCCTCAAATCCCTCAATATCTCAACCCTTTTCAGGGCATCTATCTCTGAATGTAGATAGCGAACAACCAAGCCTTCTTTAGAAAGATAATCTGCCAGATCCTCAGCCATCCTTTTGGTCAGGGTTATAACTAATGTTCTTTCTTTCCTCTCTGCTCTCTGTCGTATCTCATTCTTCAAATCTGGAATCTGTCCTTCTTGCTTTCTTACCTCTATCTCTGGGTCTACAAGGCCTGTTGGACGAATAATCTGCTCTACTATTTGCTGGCTCTTCTTTGTCTCATATTCGGCAGGTGTGGCTGAGAGATAGATCCTTTGCGGGCTAAGTGCCCAGAATTCTTCTTGTTTTAAGGGTCTATTGTCATAAGCAGATGGCAATCTAAAGCCATAGTCAATAAGGGATTTTTTTCTTGCCTTATCCCCTTCATACATGGAGTTTATCTGAGGGACACTCACATGGGATTCATCTATCACCATTAAAAAATCCTCTGAAAAATAGTCTATCAAGGTGATAGGTCTCTCTCCTGCCTGCCTTTGTGATAAGTGCTTTGAGTAGTTTTCTATGCCATGGCAGTATCCTGTTGCCTGAAGCATCTCCAAGTCAAGCCTTGTCCTTTCACCTATCCTTTGTGCCTCTATGAGTTTTCCAGCATCTTTGAACCACTTTTCCCTCTCTATCAACTCTTCCTCTATGCTGACCAAGGCAGCCCTCAACCTTGCTGCGGATGTGATAAAATGCTTGACTGGAAAGAGGATAAATCTATCAACGGGAGTCTTATCCTTAGTTATCGGATCAACTGTAGCCATCTTCTCTATCTTATCTCCGAATAACTCTATCCTGATGGGCTTGTCTGTATGTGAAGGAAAGACCTCAATTGTATCACCCCTTACCCTGAACTCACCCCTTTGTAGCTCTAAATCATCTCTCAAATACTGCAATCTTATCAGTTCATACAGAAACCCATCTCTATCTATCTCAGTAGATGTATTCAGGGTGATGATGCTACTTTGCCAGTCCTCAGGCGAGCCAAGGCTGTAGATACAAGAGACAGAGGCGACAACAATAACATCTTTTCTGGTCATCAAAGCAGATGTTGCCTCTAATCGCAATCTATCTATCTCCTTGTTTATGTCACAGTCCTTCTCAATGTATGTGTCTGTCTGAGGAAGATATGCCTCTGGTTGGTAATAGTCATAGAAGCTGACAAAGTAGCAGACAGCATTTTCAGGGAACAGGTCAGATAGCTCTGAATACAACTGGGCTGCCAGGGTCTTGTTATGGGAGATGACTAATGTCGGCTTATTTATCTGCTCAATCACATTGGCTATGGTGAATGTCTTACCAGAGCCTGTCACTCCAAGTAAGACTTGGTCAGTATAGCCCTTTCTCAAACCATTTACCAATTGAGCTATCGCGATTGGCTGGTCGCCTTTAGGTTTGAAGGTAGTGTTTAGTTTGAAGTTCATTCATCTCTTAATATTCTCTAAGTGTTTTTTGGCCAGGTCAGTTGCCTTTCTTCCCTGAGGGGTTCTTTCAATAAAGCCAATCTCTAAGAGGTATGGCTCATAGACCTCTTCAATTGTTCTATCTTCCTCATGGAGGCTGACAGATAAGGTCTTTATGCCAACAGGTCTTCCTTCAAATCTGCTCACCAAGATATCGAGGATTCTCCTGTCCGTTGGGTCAAGCCCATACTCATCCACCTCTAATCTAAAGAAGGCATCTTCTGTAATCTGGTTGGTTATTCTGCCTGAGCCTTCAACCTGGGCAAAGTCTCGTATCCTTCTAAGAAGCCTGTTAGCCACCCTTGGTGTTCCCCTTGACCTTTTAGCTATAAGGGCTGGGATACCTTCCTCTATTTCAACACCAAGAATCCTGGCGGAGCGGGTAATTATCGAGCCAATCTCCTCCTCCTTATAAAATCTGACCACAGAGGATATGCCAAACCTGTTTCTAAGGGGTGATGTGAGAAGACCTGCCCTTGTTGTAGCTCCAATAATGGTAAACTTTGGAAGCTCTATCTGAAGGGTTCTGGCAGATGGGCCTTTTCCAAGAAGGATATCTAACTTAAAGTCTTCCATTGCTGAATAAAGCAACTCTTCAACTGTTCGGTTCAATCTATGTATCTCATCAATGAATAGGACAGAAAATGGCTTAAGGTTAGTCAAAATTGCAGCAATATCCCCTGGCCGCTCTAATATTGGTCCAGATGTTACGGTGAGCGGTGTTCCCATCTCTGCAGCCACAATCCCAGCCAATGTTGTTTTGCCAAGACCCGGTGGCCCTGAAAGGAGAATATGGTCCAAAGACTCCTTCCTCCACTTTGCTGCACAAATAAAGACTTTAAGGTTTTCAACAAGCCTTTCCTGACCAATGAACTCAGAAAACTCCTTTGGTCTAAGGCTTATCTCTACCTCTTTCTCTTCCTCTATCTGAACTGGTGATGTTATCCGCATATTTGATAATTAAAAATCAAGTGGACTTTTAGCCTCTTTGACAGTCAGGCTTTTAATCGTATGGGTGCAGATCATAGTTGTCCGGACATCACTATGACCCAACAACTCCTGAATAGTACGGATATCGTAATTGGCCTGCAAAAGATGGGTGGCGAAGCTATGTCTAAAGGTATAGGCTGAAACTCGCTTCATAATCTTCGCCTTTCTGACTGCCTTTTTAATCGCCTTCTGCACATGAGTCTCATGGAGATGGTATCTCCTGGGTTCATTTGAATCGGGAACAGATCTCAATATCTTTGTTGGAAAGAACCACTGCCATATAAATTCCTTTCCACAATTCCTATACTTCTCTTCAAGCAAGCCAAACATAAATGTACCCGCGTACTTCGCCTTGATGTTCTTTTGGTGCAAGACCTGCACCTTTTCGAGGTGAACCGTTAATTCCGGCACAATTGTTTGTGGCAAGGGAACGGTTCTATCTTTTTGGCCTTTGCCATCATGTACTGTCAAAAACCTGCATCAAAATTGAAATTGTGAATACGCAGATTAAGGCATTCAAACAATCGCAAGCCACAGCCATACAAAAGCTTCACCACCAGGTTATAAGAATATGAAAGCTGTGCAAGAATTACCTCTATTTCATCTCTCGATAAAACAGTCGGTATATGAGGTCTTCTTTTGGCCCTGACATTATCCCGATGTTCACCAAAATCCTTTTTTAAAATATGCCTGAAGAGAAAAGCGCATTAAATGCCTGATTCTGCGTAGAGACAGGGACATTCACCTTGACAGCAAGATGTTTGAGAAATTTTTGGGTATTATCAGAAGAGAGTAGCATTGGCGATTTGTTTTGAGTAAATGACTGGAATTTTTTTGCCCACATACCATATACCTTTAATCTCTTTGGAGAATAGTGTCTTACTTTTATCTCATCAGACAAATCCGTGTGAACCTTCTTCCATTGAACTGCGACTGACTCCTTTTCTATCCCCAATTCTCTATGAACCTGTAACTGTGGTGGCGCTGAAATCGTCCTTGTCGCTGATGAACACGGCATAATTTCTGCCTCTAATTATGATAAGAAACAGGTATCAATTTTTTCGCCAGTATTGAACTATAGTGGCTCAATATCTCCATTGGTATATTAATCATTCGGTATTATCCTGTTTTCTGTATATCATTAAAAAGTAATGATAACCAGAAAGAACTATACCAAATTCACTATTTTTTTGTCAATTTTTTTGACTTTTGAAAAAAATATTTAAGGTTTATACAAAATAAGCCGATATATAAATATATGCAACCTATTTCTGAAAGTAAGATCAAATATTTCAATACTTAAT
>JAGUXG010000108.1 GCA_020061965.1 bacterium | reverse complement strand
TTATCTCATCTTGCAGGTTCTGCTTTGCAAGCTCCTCCTCTAAGGCTTGTTTTACCTTGAGCGAGCCACTGGCAACGCACCCTGTTCCTGCACAAATTAATAGATTGGTACGATATTGTTCCATATTAACCTTTTTATTATCGGGTAAGGCTTTTTCCTCGACAGCTGTCTCTCTCATTTAAAACCTCCGCTTATTCACTTCCTCAAAATACAAATCCAGGGCATACTTACCACCTGAGGCTGGATTAGAAATAAGCCTCTGGTGTGCTGGGTCCGGCACAAGGTCCAACTGTTCCAAAACTATGTATCCTACCAAAATCGGCACATCATCCGGTAATTCTACAACATCAAATTCGCTCTCTCTTTCCTTTATTTCTACGCGGGCTACTCCAAAAACATCTCTTTCAACTAATCCATTAGCCGTTTTTAGGGTTATTTTCCTCAAAAACACCAAACCTAATCTTTCGATCTGGTCTTTGTGAAGACCAAGCATAGCGGCTCCTGTATCAACCAGGCAATCTTTTACCTCTATCGTCCTTATCTTCTCCTGGTTTGTGAGTATATCTCCAAAATTGGAGACCTTTACGTCTGTCAAAACCCTTCCCATTTTCCTCCTCAATATGTAGTTTCACAACCTATTACTAAAACGTAGTCTTCTACAATTTTACCTTCAATAACATGTTCTATAAGTATTTTTTTTATCTTCTCTATATCTAAATCAATATATTTCACTGGTGCCTTTCCTGCCAATTCCACAGTCGCCATTGGTTCTCTGCTGCACAGGCCAGCACAACCAGATGTCGTCACAATAATATCCTTTATATCTCTCTGAGCGACTTCATCCAAGAGAGCAGTCATCACCTTTTTTGCCCCAGCAGCAATACCACAAGTTCCCATATGAACAGTTATCTTTGCACGGTATCCACCTTCTCTTAAGGCACTGGTAGCTTTATGTTCTTCCTTGATCCTTTTCAGGTCATCTATATTCAATTTTGGCATCATATCCTCCTGTAGAGTGTTGAGTGTAGAGTGTTGAGTAAATTCTATACGCTTTTGATTAAACCAGCTAACATTTTAGATAACTCTAAACTTGCTTGATACAACTTCTGGTGCTCGCTTTTTTCTAAAAATCCTTTCGGATATTTCTTTGTAACCGCATAGACTATATCTGTAAAATCAACTGATTTCTGATAAACATCCAAATCTTCAAAATCAAACGCTCTTTCCATTAACTATACACTCTACACTCTACACTCAACACTCTACACTCTTTTTATTCATACTTATGAACAATCTCCATCACCTTAACTGGGTCAACAGCTCCATAAGTATCGCTATCTACGACCACTACTGGAGCCAAACCGCAAGCACCCAGACACCGAACGCTTTCCAATGAATATCTTTTGTCTTCAGTCATTTTACCTACGGAAACAGTCAATTCAGTCTTAAGTTTATCTAAAATCTCCTCGCTCCTTTTTACATAACAGGCTGTTCCCAGACAGACCCGTATTATATGCCTTCCCCTTGGCACCATAGTAAAGAAGGAATAAAAGGTGACTACGCCATAAACTAAGGCCCGTGAAAGATTCAATCCCTCGGCAATCCTATGTTGAACCTCAGCTGGTAGAAAGCCTACTACTCCTTGAACCTGCTCTAAGACTGGAATGAGTGAACCAGGCTTTGCCTTATATCTTTCAATAATCTCATCTACCTTAGCCCACTCGTCAGTAGTTATCTCAACCTTTTCGCATTTACATTCTGACATGACTTACCTCTATTTTAGGTTTAATAATGGCAAATATGGAGATTCTGGTCGGCACATAGCTTTTGCTCCATTCTACCTAATCTTGTGGGAGAAACATCATTGTTGAACCAGTACCACAAAGGCATCCACTTCTCTTCTTCGAATCTCAGACTCCTTGATGTAACCTTTGGTAAAGGAATACCTATCTCCATAATTCTCCAAAATAACCCGTGTTCTTACCTCTCCTATATTAGCCTCCCAATATTTTCTTGCTCTGTGAGAAAATATCTTTAGCTTTTTTAAGTCTTCTTTTATAACCTTTAACATCTCAAAACTGCTTTCTCCAAATTCAGCCTTTATTTTACTTATATCCAAAGAATAAGTCAACAGTCTTTTGACAGAATGTTACAGCCAAATGAAAATGTCATATTCTTAGTCAAATGAAAATGTCCTATTTTCTATTAGATGAAAAGATCTTTTATATGGGTTTACCTCTTATGCTATTTCAAAACACAAGGCTTTTAATGTAAGTAACTGTCTATTAAAAAGCTTGTTGATATAGATACCTATTGTATAAGCATATAGCTTTCTTGTTACTCTTGAGGACTAAACCAGAGAGTATCTTAGCTTGATCTTTCAATGATCTTTGAAAACAGACTTCTGTATACTCTTCCACAACAGGTTTGCAAAAAAAACTAGATTTTGATAAATATTTTTGCCGAGATTGAAGTTGTTCTTTGACAAAAATAAAAAAATTATTTAAGGAAAAATTAAAGAAAGATATAACATCTCTTATACTGAAAAGGGCATTGTTCATCTCTT
>JAGUXG010000026.1 GCA_020061965.1 bacterium | reverse complement strand
TCATTTGCTTTCTTCGCCAATAGTTGGTTGATTTCATCCTGGGATAACGTGTGTCTCCCGCTTATCTTGCCGACATAGATTAACTCAGTCTCTGGCTTTGAAAAGGAGAGCAACCTCTGATTGACAAGGGCATCATAGACTATCACAGAAGCCTTCTTTATGCACTCTAATCCTCTGAGGGTCAGCAGTCTTATATCTCCTGGCCCAGCCCCAACTAAATAGACCTTTCCTTTCATTAGTTCCTTTTCTATCTTTTCCTGAGGAACTGCAGACATCCCTTGTATACTCAAGAAACACGAGGTTTACCGAAAAAATTGGGCATATATCCAACTTTAAGATTGACAAACCTATCTTCTGGCACTAATATTTCATTCCCAGCCCATCTTCTCTAGATACATATAGACGAATAGATCAGAGAAGTCAACAGCCCTCTCCATCCTAATCCCTCTCTCTTCCACCAAAATATCATCCCTTAGGGTCTTAAGACACCTTATATGCCACTCCAATGACTTCTTCTCAATCTCAGAAAACCCAGACATTTTTTATTCTCCTTCAGTCTTTTTACTCTTCACTCATCCCTTAATCACTCCCAGCGGCTTCATTCTGGCAATCTTCCTGGCTATGCCAGCCTTATAAAGCACATCCACAACCTCATCTATATCCTTGTAAGCCTCTGGCATCTCTTCAGCCAAGGTCTCCCTACCTGCTGATTTGACAATGATACCCTTCTTTCTTAGCTCCTGGTCTATGGCTCTTCTTGCACCTCTTTTGATAGCCTGTGTTCGAGACATAACCCTTCCTGCACCATGGCAGACTGTTCCATAGGTCTCCTCATAACCTTGCTCTGTTCCTACTAAAAGATATGAGGCCCTACCCATATCCCCTGGAACTATTGCAGGTTGACCATAAGGCTTGAGCTTCTCTGGCAAGACAGAATGCCCCTGCGGAAACGCCCTTGTTGCCCCTTTTCTATGAATAAACAACCTTCTTTCTACCCCATCTATCTTATGTTTCTCAAACTTACCGATGTTATGGGCAACATCATAGACAAGCTCCATTCCTAAATCCGCAAAGCTCCTTCCAAATATCCTCTCAAAGACCTTTCTGGTGAGATACATCAGGCACTGCCTGTTTGCCCAGGCATAGTTTGCTGCACAAGCCATAGCCCCAAGATATGCCTTTCCTTCCTTAGATTCTACGGGTGCACAGCACAGTTGTTTGTCAGAAAGGCTGATGTTATACCTCCTTGCTGCATCAAGCATAACCTTCACATAATCCTCGCAGACCTGATAGCCAAACCCACGACTGCCTGTATGAATCATTATGGCCAGCTGTCCAGGGAATAAGCCAAAGCCCTTAGCTATCTTTTCATCATATACGGTTGCTACCTCCTGAATCTCTAAAAAATGGTTTCCAGAACCTAATGTTCCAAGCTGAGAACCACCCCTTTCTAATGCCCTCTGGCTTACACAATCAGGGTTGGCAAAGTCAAGGCATCCACCCTCTTCTGTTGCCTCTAAATCCTCTTTGGTTCCATAGCCATGTTTCACTGCCCACTCTGATCCTTCTAAAAGAACCCTCTCTTCCTCTTTGCCAACAGCCCTTATTCCGCCCTTTGAACCGAGACCTACGGGAACTGTAGAAAATAAGGCAGAGATCAACTCCTCCATCTTCTCTTTTACATCTGCTACCTTAAGGTTTGTCCTGAGTAATCTAACCCCACAGTTTATATCAGAACCAACACCACCAGGCGTGACTACCCCTTCCTTTTCTATATCTACCGCACAGACGCCACCAATCGGCAAGCCATAGCCCCAGTGGATGTCAGGCATAGCTAAGGAGTAGCGGACAATTCCAGGAAGTGTAGCCACATTTGCCACCTGAACAGGTGTCTGGTCTTGTTTAATAGCGGCTATCATTTTCTCTGAGGCAAAGATAAGCCCAGGCACCCTCATATCAGCCCTATAGCTTTTTGGAATCTGCCACCTGTAATCGTCTATTCTGTGTAATGGTCCAACCCAAGTCTTTTCCATCTTCACTTACACTTTAACAAAGGAAGTCTTGGGGATTCTGGCCTTGGTTTCAACTTCTGGTCCTTGCAATCGACTACAAGGTCCATCTCTTCTAATGCTATCTGCCCAATAAGTGGTTCACATAGAAGAGGACCAACCACACAATCCAAATTAGCGGCTCTATCTCCGATGGTAATAGTCACCACACCAGCCACATCCCTCTCTTCCTTTCTTTCATCCGCATAAGTAACAATTGCCCTCTTGATTTTCTTTAAGCCAAGCTTCTCTACCAGATCTTGTGGCAAGACAAGTAAGGTAGATCCTGTATCTACTAAAGCAGTAGCAATATCCATCCTTATCTTTTCTTCAGGCAGTTTTCCTTCTTCAAACATATAGCGATCTACAAAATTTTCTAATTTTATCTCACACCTAACCTCACCCACTTCAAACACCTCTTTAAACTGATTCTTTGTCACCAGTCTACTTTTTACGCTACAGAGAACACGACCGTGTACCTTGTATACCCAAAAGCAACAGGCTTACCGAAGATTTTTGTTGTAGGTTGTA
>JAGUXG010000172.1 GCA_020061965.1 bacterium | reverse complement strand
TATGCGAAAAATAGGAATTTGAAGATTTTTTCTTTAATTTCCCATTTTCCTTTCAATTTGTTAAACCTTATCAAAGGGTGCGGAAAATGGGAAATTGCAAAACTTTTTAAGATGATGGGAAAAATACCAATAGTAATGGCAAATATCCCATTCTAAATTTTTAGAAAAAAGGGATCAAAATTTTAATTCAGGGACTTAAGTGATTGCAATGTAAATAAATTTCACCTTAGCAGCATAAATGACGAAAGGTCAGAATTATGTGCATCAGTTATCTTATCTCTCGCTTCTGGTAAGGGAAAGGAAGACATCCTCTAATGATGCCTCTTCTGATCTTAATTCTTTCAGGACCAAGTTTTCCCTTACAGCAAAATGGAAGAGCTCTTCTACTATATCAATAGATGTGCTTATTTTATACCTTTCTTCGGCCCCTGTTCCCGATAGCTTTTCAATCTTTTCTGCCCCAGATAACCTTTCAATCTTTTCTTGAATCTTCTCTCCTTTAATGGTGATGTAGAAATCCCTTTTTTCTATCATAGAGGATAGCTCTTCTGGTGTTCCGCAGCCGACAATCTTCCCTTTGTTGATGATTATCACCCTGTTGCAGGTAGATTGGGCTTCAGGCAGGATATGGGTTGAAAGGATGATGGTCTTCTTCTTGCCAATCTCCTTGATGAGCGAACGAATCTCTATAATTTGAATTGGGTCAAGTCCTGCTGTTGGCTCATCCAAGATGAGTATCTCCGGGTCATGGAGAAGGACAGAGGCTAAACCCACCCTCTGGCGAAATCCCCTTGAAAGCTCACCAATAGGTCGCCTATAGACATTGGATATGCCACAGGCATCAGTCGCTTCTTTTATCTTACTCTTACTTACCCCTCTCACCTCTGCTACAAAGGAGAGGAAATCACCCACTTCCATTTCGCAGTAGAGTGGAGCATTCTCTGGAAGGTAACCGAGACGCCTTTTTACCTCAATGGGCTCTTTTTTAATATTATACCCGGCAATCTCAACCTCTCCATCATCTGCAGCAAGATAGGTGGTGAGGATACGCATAGTTGTTGTCTTCCCTGCGGCATTTGGACCAAGAAATCCCAAAACCTCACCCTTTGCCACAGAAAAGGAGATTCCATCAAGAGCCTTAACAGCCGAAAAACTTTTTGAGAGATTACTTACCTTAATCATCTTTTTCGTAATAGTTAGATGAACGGTTGCTCTCTAACTCAAATTTTTGGTTCATCAAGAAAGATAACCTGTTGAAGATTTGTTTCAATAAGACCTGAACTTTTACCCACTTCTTCAATCCTTTCAGTATTCTTAAGTTTGGTAATCTCTATACAAAGATCCCTTTTTATCGCATTCTCTATCTTTACCTTCTCCTCAAGCTCGGAAATCTCATATTGCAGAGATAAAATCTGCTTCTGGTAAAAGACTAACATAAATAACCAGATAAGAAAACCCAAGCCACTAACTATCAAAAACCCTCTTTTTCTTCTAATATTCATACTTTTCTCCTCCTCGTAGTTTTGCACTCCTTGCCCTCGGATTCATCTGCACCTCTTCTAATGCAGGTCTCAAAGGCTTCTTGGTTAATACTCTAAATACTTCCTCCTTTTGCCACTCTCTGAATCTTCTCTTTACAATCCTATCTTCTAATGAATGGAAAGAGATAACAACAATTCTTCCATTGCTTGCTACATAAGGAAAGATGTTATCAAGAGATTCTGTTAAGGCTGCAAGCTCATCATTGACAGCAATCCGCAGTGCCTGGAATGTCCGTGTGGCTGGATGTATCTTTCCACTCCTCTTGCCTATTGTCCTTGCCACAAGGTTTGCAAGTTCTATTGTTGTCTGTATTGGTCTATTCTGGACAATTGCTCTGGCTATCCTTCTACTCATTCTCTCTTCACCATACTCAAAAAGGATCTTTGCCAACTCTTTTTCTATTCCTCTATTTAATATATCGGCACATTTAGTGGTTTTACTTAAATCCATTCTCATATCAAGTGGCCCCTCTCTTTGAAAACTGAAACCCCTTGCGTCTTTTTCAATCTGATATGAAGATAAGCCAAGGTCATATAACACCCCAAAAACCTCTTTTATCTTATGCTTCTTTATAGCCTCGCTTACATGCCTGAAATCCATCTTCTCAAAGACTATCTTTCTGCGATAATCACTCAAGTTTTTCTTTGCCAAAGCCAAAATCTCTTCATCCTGGTCAATCCCTAAAACCTTTCCTCCCTTTTCTAATATCTTCTGAGAATGTCCACCAGCACCCAAGGTGCAATCTACATACCATTTGCCTTTTTTCACATTAAGGTATTCAATTGCTTCCTCTGCCATTACAGGAAGATGAATCATGATATAGACTCTGGAATCTTTTCTAATTCTTCTCCGAGTTCTTCAAAGCTTACATTGCTATCGTATGCTTCCCAACTTTTCTTATCCCACACCTCTATTCTATCAGGAAGCCCTATCAGAATGACCTCTTTTCCTATTTGAGCATACTCCCTAAGGATTTGAGGCATTACCAATCTTCCCTGCTTATCAATCTTCTCCTCTGTAGCACCAAAAAGGAGCTTTCTTATCATAGACCTACCCCTTGCTCTTGGGGTTTGCTTCAATCTTTCAATATGCAAGTTCCATTCTTCAGGAAGCCAGAAACAGAGACACTGGTCGTATCCTCTGGCAATTACAATAGAGTGAATATTTCTTGCAGATAGACTCTTTCTAAGTTTGGCTGGAAGGGCTATCCTTCCATTCTCAATGATAAGTTCAGCAGTCAACGGAAGGGGTATCATTATATTTATCTCCTTTTTAATCCGTGAACTTCCATTATAATCCAAAACAAACAATTTGTCAACAAAAATTTTAAATGTTGACCATTCAGTTATCAGGCGTAAATCTCTCTTAATGTTTGTATGTGTTTAGGTGAAAAAGAAATGAATTTCCCATTTTCCGCACCCTTTGATAAGGTTTAACAAATTGAAAGGAAAATGGGAAATTAAAGAAAAAATCT
>JAGUXG010000239.1 GCA_020061965.1 bacterium | reverse complement strand
CTTTGGCGGCCTAATTTAATAGTGCTGACGGTATGAGCGACACTTGCGGATCAATTCATCTCTTAGCCATACCAAAGAAGCATGACGATGCTTTCTGATCCACTCCTTAAAGCTGCTCAATGAGCGGTTGAATCGTTCCCATCGAGGTCGGTAAGAGTGATCATAAGGCCTTAATGGCTGATTACTTTGGCTGTTAAATTAAGCCGCCAAAGGCGGCAACTTTTCCTTGAATTTCAGGTAACTCTGTTGTATACTCATCGTTATGGAATATGTCAGCGGTATCAAGCTCAGAGACATCTTTCTTGACAATGGGAATTGGTGGAGGCTATTCCTTAAACATCGTAACTTAATCAGAAAAAGTATCATCATTAATGTCCTTAAGCTCCTTGTGTGTCGAACAGCCTTTCTCGGGTACCACTGTTTTATCTGCCCGAACGGCCATAAAAGCATTAAGGCTCCACATTCTTGTAAGTCAAGATTTTGCTCTTCTTGTGGTAAGAAGGCCACTGACAACTGGATCAAGACCAGTCTCAACACACTTCCAGATACAGTCTGGCAACATATCACCTTTACCATGCCAGGACAATTCTGGGATTTCTTCTGGGTTAATCGTTACCTAATGAACAAGATTCCTCTTATAGCAGCAAACATCATCAAGAAACTATCGAAACAAAAAGGGTATCTACCTGGAATCTTTTTGGCTATCCACACCTTTGGTCAGGACTTAAAACGAAATATCCATCTCCATCTATCCACCACCATAGGTGGACTCTCCCTCTCTTCTTATGACTCTTGGGTCGAAGGTGGCTACTTCTATCATGACACGCTCAAGAAGATGTGGAGATATGAGATCATCTCCCTCTTGAGAAGGGAATTTAAAGAAGGACGTCTTAGGCTTCCTCCTCATCTTGTGCATATCAAGTCCTATGATACCTTCTGTTCATGGACATCCCAATTCTATAACAAGACCTGGGTCGTCCATCTAAAGGAGCAGTCAGACAATATGAAAGCAAATGTCGATTATCTGGGCAAATATCTTAAGCGTCCCCCTATTGGAGAGACCAGAATCAAGAAATATGATGGTAGTTTTGTTACCTACGAGTATTTAGATCATTACACCAAGACCACCCATATAATGACCCTGCCTGTTCTTGACTTTATTGCAAGATTGATCTCTCATATCCCGGATAAGAACTTCAGGAATATTCGCTACTATGGCTTTCTGGCCAACAGGGTACGGGGAAGACTCCTGCCAATTGTCTATGGGCTTCTAAATATGAAAAGGACCTTTAAGACAAAGGTTTATATCCCTTGGAGAAAGATGATAAAAAACATTTTCCATTATGACCCTCTTAAATGCCCCTTCTGTAATACAACGATGATATGGAAATATATGGGTTTACCTTTTCGGACCCCTCTTTACTTTATGCACAAGGAGATTGCCCATGGATATTTCCCACTTCTTTGTTAAAAAGAAAGAACCTGTTCTTGTCCGATGCACTGAATGTAATTATGAGTTTGACCTCTCATCGAGAGAGGTGCGTCTTCTTGAGAGACAAAACGCTCTTGATTCAGTCTGTCCTGTTAAGGAACCATGCCATATGTGTCATATTGGCTTTATGATACCGGTTAACTACACCGATAAGACCGGGAAACAGTATCTATTTTGCGAAATTAAGCCAAAGATTAAGAATCTTGACCCCGATACTGTTATGGAACGTATTTTTGACCATCCTGATACCGAAGATGTCCTGTTTTTTGGGCCTGGTGAGTAAACTTTGAAATTCCTAGACATCAAGATAGGCACTCGCTCTCGCTCGTGCTATCTTGTCCATAGGGGCTTTGCCCCTATGGGTCTAACCTCTCACATTCTCACAGGGAAAATCCTGCCTTAATTCTCACCTTTGTTTAGGGAAATCTTCAAATTTACCTTGCTATAATCTGCAACTGATACTATAATCTAATTCTCAAATTCCGTTAGGGTAGATCTTGTCTAAAATAGAAGTGAGCCCGCCTTCTTTCTATAGCAGAGAGAGACGGGCTTCACACACTAACCTTACAAATGATAATATTACACGATTTTGGAATAAATGTAAAGCAATATTTTCAGCTGTGCAAGAAGAATGAGTTCCCTCTGGTCCCTTGCCAGAGGTGTAAAAGATTCGATCATCTGAAGAAGAATGGGTTTCGGTATCGTTATGTTCTGGGGCCAGATACCGATGGAAAGCCCCTATGGATTCCCATCCGAGTCCTTTACTGTAAACGCTGTCATAAGGTAACATCAATCCTTCCCTCTTTCTGTATCCCTTATAAGGTTCATACCGTGCTTACCTTTGAGCTTTTCTTTGGCTATCTCTTCTTTACCAGGCTCTCTCTGGCCAGGGTAGTAGAAAGATCAAGAGGGGTTTTGGGTTGCTATCAGTTGGCCCATGCCTGGATAGACTCATTCAAGAAGAATACTATCAACCTCACTACTGAAATAAGATCTTTGCTGCCAGAAACTCACTCTATAACAGACCTTCAACCATCCCTTCGATACCAGGAGATCTTTCCTACCTGGTGGTCTTTACAGAGCCTGGCCCTCTCTTTATCCCTTCCAGGTATCCCCGAGGATTATCCCTTCTTAGAAAAAGGCTGTCTCTATCTCTTTTGGAAGAAAAGGATAGGGTTGTTCAGATATCTTGGTTGATCTTGTCGGAACGACCACTTCGTGGCAGGAGAATCTCCTGGTTGATCTCTCTTTGGCCCCTCCTGGTTCATCCAGAAAGAGACCCTGGTTCTTCT
>JAGUXG010000151.1 GCA_020061965.1 bacterium | reverse complement strand
ATTGTTATTGTAATCAGAGAGCTTGATGTCTCCTCTGGCTCTGTCTTTAAAATTGATTTGGCAACAACAATAGCAGATGCCCCACATATCCCTGTTCCCGTGGCTAATAAAAGGGAAAGCCTGTCTGAAAGCCTAAAGAGCCTTCCAAGGTATATGGCTGTTATAAAGATTATCAAGATTTGCAGAATAATTTGACCCCAGGCAAGATATGGAACAGAGGGAAGCTTGGTGAAATCAAGGTTAACACCATAAATGACCATTCCAATAGGAATAAAGAACCTTGGAGAAAGTTCAAATCCCTTTAAAAACAATGGTCTTTCTCCCAGAATTGTTCTTACAATTATCCCCAAGATAATCCCCAAAACAAGGCTATCAAATGCCTTATGAAGCCCTGCTACATAGTATGCAATAGTAGCCAGGACAAATGCCAGAGCAAACCCTGTCAATTCCTTTAATTTAATCATCTTAAAAGGCCTTATACCCCTTTCATGTCTTTGGTATTTTAGAAACAAGGCTCCAATAAATATCAAATTGCTCAATCACCTTTACAAATTGCTCAAAGTTCATTGGCTTTGTTATGTAGGATACCGCGCCATTTTTAAAGCTTTCTACAATATCCTCCTCCCTCTCTGATACTGTAAGCATGATAACAGGAATTGCCTTTAGGGCTTCTTGTTTCTTCATATTCTCCAATACCTCAAAGCCATTCATTCTTGGCATATTTATATCAAGAAGAATAAGACCTGGTTTTGGAGCGTCATTTATATTACTATAAGCCCCTTTATTTAAGAGAAAATCCATTGCCTCCTTTCCATCCCTTACAATGAATAATGGATTTGTAAGCTTAAGCCTCTTAAACACCCTCTGAATGATAACAATATCATCCTCATTATCCTCTACCAAAAGAATATTGATATTGCTAATATCTTTCATACTATCACCTCTCTTGTTTTATTATATCTTTCTTTCAATTTTTATGCAAGCAAAAAATATCTAAATAATCTGCCTTAACCTCATGCCTTAATAACCAATTTCCCATTTTCCGCACCCTTTGATAAGGTTTAACAAATTGAAAGGAAAATAGAAAATTACAGTCTATAAAAAGTCATAGACAAAAATATAGTTTATAGTATATAGTAAATAACTAAGAGTTAGAAGATTCGCAGAACTCTTAAACTCTATTTGAGAGGACTAAAATGAGAAAGAAGGAAGAAAAGAATGAGTCGCGGAATGGGATAGAAAGCTTGACAGATGAATTTTTAAGGGATATGGGTATAGGTGGAAAAGAAGAAAAGGTAGAGAGACCAGAGGTGCCAGAAGAGCTATTAGATATTCTGAGACCAGAGAAGGAATCTTCTTATAAAGAGACAAAAGAGAAAGAGCCTGTTTCATTTTCTGAATATTCGTTTGAGGAAGAACCCCTTCCTAAAGAAGAATCTCTTCCTTTAGAAGCTCCATTCTCTTTCCCTGAAGAGGAAGAGCCAACATATTCCAAAACCACATCTGAAGAGCCGGAATTCTTGTCAGAACCTATGACTTCTCCTGAAGCCTTCTCTTTTCCAGAAGAAGAGGCTATGTCCTTTGAAAAGGCATCTTCTGCAGAGGAAGAACCTACAGAACCTATGACTTCTCCTGAAGCCTTCTCTTTTCCAGAAGAAGATTTTTCTACAAAGGAGTCTTTAGAGCCTACTCCCACATTTAATCAGGAGCCAACTCCTTCACCAGATGCATTCTCTTTTTTAGAAAAAGAAGAAGAGCCAGTAAAGTCTTATGAAGAGGCCCCATTTATAGAAGAGCCTGGAGAGTCTCTGCCTCCAAAAACACCTAAAGAGGAGATTCCTATTCCTTCCCAGGAAAAGATTTCTGAAATAATGGCCTCATTAGAAGAAGGAGAAAGACAAGAGGGCCTTTCTGAATTAGAGGAGATTTTTGAGGAACGTCCAGAAGATGTGCATCACGAAGAACATGAAGAAGATGAATACATAATAGAAAAGCCTACATCAAAGAAAAAGAAGAGCAATATCCTGAAGTTTGCTGTCATTGGTTCATTTTTTGGAATAATTCTTATGGCCGGCGGATATTTTGGATATAAGTATCTCTCACCAAAGGCTATGTCTATTCTGCCGAAGATAATGGGAGGGTTATTAAAAGGTAGTATTAAAATCAGCTCTGAGCCCACTTCTTCCGATGTATTTTTAGACGATGTATTAAAGGGAAAGACGCCTCTATCCATTCCAAGCCTTCCTCTTTCTGAGTACGAAGTCAAAATAACAAAGGAAGGCTACCTTGAATGGAAAGGAAGCGTTGAGCTTTCTATGAAGAATAGAAAGGGTCAGATTACAGCCAATCTTTCCCCTATTCCAACGGCTGTAGAAGCATCTACAATCACTCTCATAGGAACAGGAACGCTATCTGTAAAGACTTCACCTGTTGCAGTAGTCTATATTGATGGCAGGCCTGTCCGGAGAATGCCTGTTGTCCTTGACGAAGGAGTCCATACTATTACAGTCAACAAGGCAGGATACTACACTTTCCGAAGACAGATAGAGATAAAACCTGGGGAAGAACTCAAGATTCAAGCCAAACTTTCTCTAAAAGAAGGAAGCCTTTTCATTGATTCAGTTCCAAGGTTTGCCGAGGTTATCTTTGAAGGCAAAAGCAAGGGCAGAACACCTCTTGTGATTCCTAATATCCCTTCTTTTCAGCCCTTTCGGATAAAGATAAAGAAGGAGGGCTGGGCTTCCTGGCAAGGGATGACCTTTACAGAGCCTGGAGAGCGGACAAAGATAATGGCACTTCTTGGAAAAAGAGAAGGAGAGAAAAAAGAACCAGAAAAGATGCATTTTATCATGCCAAAGGCCATAGAGAGCGAGAGAGGAGAACAAAGACCATCTATAGCTGAACTTCAGAAGCAGATTAAGGTATTTGAAGGAGGATTAAAATTCCCTGAGAAAAGGATAGAAGACAAGATACAGAAAGAAGAGACCAAATTTCCTGAATGGACAATGGATGAGATAATTCCACAACACTCGTATTCTGAGCCAGAGCTTTTCAAGATGCCCCAGCAGCCTATAATAAAAAAAGAAAGGACTCAGCTTCCAGAGGCAATCAAGGGCCCTGGTTACTGTTTTATCACCTCTATTCCTGCAGGTGCAGAAATTTTAGTAGATGGAAGGTCTATAGGCAAAACACCCATTCGTTCTGTCCTTATTGGTGCAGGAAAGCATACCTTAATTGCCAGAAAAGAAGGCTTAAGTGATGTAAAAAAAGAGGTTACAATAAGCGGAGAGGCCACAAACTTCTTCAACCTTATCCTTCCAAAATGAGCTGGTTCAAAAGACCAAAATATACCACGCTTACCATTAAGCCTCAAATTGAAAAGAGACCATCTCCTGATGGAATCTGGATAAAATGTGAGGAGTGCAATGAGCT
>JAGUXG010000041.1 GCA_020061965.1 bacterium | reverse complement strand
TGGATATTGAGATTTGTTTGTATCTTGTATCTTGGTTATTGGTTATTTTACAAAAGGGGAGCTAAACACATACGGAAATTGTAATTTTATAAGACTATTTCAAGCCGTCTGTCTTCTTCTTTTCGTAAGACAACGCCATCAACCTTATATTTTTTAAGGAGAAAGTGGGTTGTTGTTGACTGAACACCCTCTAATGTAGCCAGCCTTTCTGCCACAAAGAAGGCTATCTCCTTCATTGATCTTCCCTCAACTACACAAGATAAGTCATAAGAACCTGACATAAGGTATAAAGAATGAACCTCTGGATACTCATAGAGCCTGGCTGCTATGGCATCAAATCCCTTGCCACGTTCAGGCGTCACCTTCACATCAATGAAAGCAAATACCTTTTCCTCCTCTAATTTTTCCCAGTCTATGAGTGCTTTATACTTGATGATTACCCCCTCTTTCTCTAATCTTTCAATATGCTCCTTTACCCTTTCTTCCCCGATTCCAAGCATAACCCCAATCTTTTCTGGAGTAAGTTTTGCATCTTTCTCTAATACATTAAGTATCTCCTTTGCTTCTTTTTCCATTTATTCCTCCTTTATTTTCCAGTCATAAGGTATTTTGTCTGTCTGGAAAGGAAGCCTTATAATCTCCTCTAGACTATGGGGTAAGGTTGCACAATTAGCGACAATTGCAGGCTTTGTCCCTATTCCTTTGAATCCATTCCAGACTAAGGGAGGGATCTTCACCAGCGAATAATTCTCTTCGCCAATAAAAAGCTCCATCAAGCTACCTTTGCTTACCGAGCCTTCCCTGTCGTCATAAAGGACAAGTTTTATCATCCCAGAGATGACCGCATAGTTTAGGGTCATCCCCTTATGTAGATGCCATCCCTTGACCACATCAGGATAGACCAGAGAGAAGTATATCTCTCCAAACCTTTCAAAGAGAGGGTCATCCTCCCTAAGCATATGATAGATGCACCCCCTTTCATCAGGTATCTTCTTTAATGGCTTAACCACAACACCTTCAATCATTTTTTTGCCAGGAGAGAGCTTGCCATCTTAGACATCTCCTCAATAAATATCTTATCTGCCTTCTTCTGGGCATCTGAGATAGCAGAAAGGAGCAAGTCCCTGAGTATCTTGACATTCCCAGCCACCTCAGGATCTATCTTTATATCGCAGACCTCCTTCTTCCCATTACATGTAACCTCTACCATCCCACCCCCAACTGAGCCCGTCACCTTCTTCTTTGAAAGGTTGGACTGCATCTCATCCATCTTAGGCTTCATTCTGCCTATATCTTTTAAGAGATCAAGATTAAACATCACTTTATCACCTCCGCAGAAAATATGGATTTGGCTTTCTCGAAAGTATCAACCTCTTTCCTTTCGTCAAGAAGAATGGCCTTCTTTACAATATTAACCTCTTCTTTTCTGTCAAGAAGCTTTGTGGAAAAGTTTATCCTTTGCTTTATAATACCATAAATAGCCTCTTCTATCAACCTTTTATTTTCATCTTTATCTGCAACCCGCTTGTTTGGAGCAAAACTATTCTCAAACACAAGAAGGATTGCATCATTCCTTATCTCTACCTTTCCATCAGACAAAGCACTGTATAGGGTCGGTCTCTCCTTCTTTATTCTCTCCAATACCTGTGGCCACACATCAATCTTCGTAGTAGATATCTCCTCTATCTTCTCCTTACTTTCTGTATCCTGCCTGACACTTGACTCCTGATACCTAATACCTGATACCTGACTCTTTCCTTCTAACTCCAGACTTCTGCTCCCTATCTTACATATCTTAAGACAGGCAATCTGCAAAAGAATCTGGCTGAAGCATCCCAGTCTTCTCATCTTCTCATACCCATCCCTCAAAATCTCACCTGCCTCAATCACCCAATCTATACTTGGAACGTCTGAAGAAATAGTAGAGAGAATAAGTCCTTCCATCCCTTCTATCAGTTGTTTCATCATCTGTTCAGGAAGAAAACCTGCATCCATCAGACTATTTATATTCTCTAATAAAGCCTTCTGGTCAGAGACTAACATTATTTTGAACAGGTCGCGAATAGCCTCCTGATTACACATTCCCATCAGGTCGCTAATCTCCAAAACAGTTGCTTTGGGATTAAAAGAGACTACTTGCTCCAACATCACCTCTGCATCTCTCAGAGAGCCATCGCTTAAGCGAGAAATTAAAGCCAGAACCTCCTCACCAAGCCCAAACCCTTCAATCTCCTTTATCCTCAAAAGCTCCTTTTCTATTGCTGGCCTGGGTATCTTTCTGAACTCATAGCTTTGTGTCCTTGAGACAACTGTCTTTGGTAGTTTATGAAGCTCTGTGGTGGCAAAGATAAAGACTGTGTGTGGTGGTGGCTCTTCAAGTGTCTTCAGCAAAGCATTGAAGGCCTCAGTGGTGAGCATATGAACTTCGTCAATGATATAGACCTTGAATCTTGAGGCTGCTGCTGCAAAAGCTATCTTTGCCCGAAGCTCCCGTATCTCATCAATCCCTCTATTTGAGGCACCATCAATCTCAATAACATCAAGGGATCTCCCCTCATCAATCTCAAGACAAAAGGAGCATTTCCCACAGCAGATGGGTAAAATTCCCTTTTCGCAATTCAGGGACTTAGCCAGAATTCTGGCAATAGATGTCTTTCCTGTACCACGGGGGCCATAGAAAAGATAGCCCTGCGAAAGCCTGTTCAAGCCGATAGCATTCTTTAGGGTCGTTGTAATATGAGACTGACCAACAACCTCATCAAAGTTCTTTGGTCTATACTTTCTTGAAAGCACAAGGTGAGACATAACTATGAAATTTTAGATTTTCGATCTTCGATTTATTCATTATCCATCTCTTCAAACTTAAATCGTCAATCGTAAATCTTAAATTGTCTACACTGGGGAGCGAGGATTCGAACCTCGGCTTACAGATCCAGAGTCTGGTGTCCTACCACTAGACAACTCCCCAATTAAAGGATAATCTTTTCGTAGCGGAAAGCCTTTCCAATCATCTGGAAGGAGTATTCTTTTACGTTCTATATCAAACTTTATTCCAAACATATCATAGACCTCTCTCTCATACCAATCTGCAATCCCCCAGAGAGAGACAATGGAAGGCATAACCTCATCCTCTGAAAGACTGACCTTTACACAGAGTCTCTTTTCCTCCATAGAGGATAACCAATAGACAAGGTCAAACCTCTTTTCCCGGCCAGGCCAGTCAACAGCAGTAAGGTCTAAAAGGAATATGAAGAATAGATCATCTTTGAGGAAGGAGAGGACTCTTAAAATATCACTTTTATCTATAACGCAAGTCAAGTCCTTTTCTTCTAAAAAAAAGACCTTGTCTCGCCATTTAGTTTCAACTGCGGCTCTTATGGCATCCATTAAATGATTGACTCCTTCCTTATCTTTTCCTGAATCTTCATCAGTCCATATAGCAAAGCCTCAGGTCTTGGTGGGCATCCCGGAACATAGAGATCAACCGGGATTAGCATATCAACGCCCTGAACTACAGAGTATGTCTCAAAAACACCTCCAGATATGGCACAGCTACCCATAGCGATTACATATTTTGGGGTAGGCATCTGTTCATAGAGGAGTTTTACCCTTTCAGCCATTTTATGGGTGACTGTTCCAGCAACAATCATCAGGTCAGACTGCCTTGGAGAGGGCCTGAAGACACCTGAGCCAAACCTATCAAAGTCATAGTGAGAAGCCCCTGTAGCCATCATCTCAATAGCACAACAGGCAAGCCCAAAGGTTATAGGCCAGAGAGAAGAAGCCCTTCCCCAATTAAGGGCATAATCAATGCCGGTGATGACTATGCTCTCGCCCGGCACCTTATTAACACCACGAAGCACATCAGAAAGAATTCCCATTTATCTCCACCGTAATGCCCCTTTCTTGGCAGCATAGATCAAACCTGTCAAGAGAATGACAATAAATATCATCATCTCAAGGAAGAGGGCTGCAACCTTATCAGAATCCTTGAATATGGTTGCCCAGGGGATAATAAAGACTATCTCCACATCAAATATGAGAAAGAGGAGCCCATAAAGATAGTACTTCACATCATACTGAATCCAGGCAGAGCCAATAGGTTTTTCCCCACATTCATAAGTAGAAAGTTTATCTTCTGAGGGCTTATTGTTTCTGATAAACCAATTGGCAATAAAACTTATCCCACAGAAGGCAATCCCCACCAAAAGAAAAAATGCCACCCAAAGATATTCTTGCATAATTTATAAAAAATTATATATAGATTGATAATAATTTGTAAAGAAGTTATTTTTAGAATTACTTTTTCACTTGCAATAATCTTGAGTGAAAGATATACTTTTGGTCTTATGAATCTCGTAAATGTCGTCTATCTTTCACCTGAACTCATTCTTATTGGCACAGCCTTCTTCTTGCTCTTCGTTGACCTTTTTCTGGTAAAGGATCTGTCTCTGTCAACTAACTTGGCTATTCTTGGAACAATAACCAGTTTAGCCATTGAAACAACCCTTTTTGGTATTAAGGAAAATGCCTGCGGAGTATTCTATATTGACCCATTCTCTTGCTTCATCAAGGTAGTATTTCTCTCCTGCCTTCTTATCACCCTATTTCTCTCTAAAAACTATTTTGAAAAGGCAAAGAATAAGGCAGAATATTGTTTTATCCTTTTGCTTTCTACAGTAGGGATGATGGGAGTTTCATCGGCAGGAGAAATGGTAACCTTCTATATTTGCCTTGAACTTATCAGCATAAGCTCTTATATCCTCGTCTCTTTCCTTAGAGATAAACGGTCTATTGAGGCTGGGATAAAGTACCTTCTCTTCTCTGCTCTCT
Source organism: bacterium (assembly GCA_020061965.1). Classification (GTDB taxonomy): domain Bacteria; phylum UBA9089; class UBA9088; order UBA9088; family JAGUXG01; genus JAGUXG01. Next base: position 1,957 of record JAGUXG010000041.1, on the reverse strand, counting down.
CTTCTGCCATCTTTCTTTATGGAATGAGCCTCCTTTATGGAATGAGTGGAACGACAAATATGGCAGATGCCTCGCGCATACTCCTTGACCAAGAGACGAACAAGATTCAAGTCTTGACTATAATTCTCATTTTATCAGGGTTTCTCTTTAAGGCTGACATTGTTCCTTTTCATGCTTGGGTCCCAGATGTCTATGAGGGTGCACCCACACCCATTACAGGCTGGCTGGCTACAGGCTCAAAGATTGCTGGATTTGTTGCCATTATACGCTTTCTCATAGGGCCATTAGGGCATCTTCTTTTTAGATGGCCAGATCTTTTCTTCATCTTGGCCTGTGCCACTATTATTATTGGAAACCTTTCGGCAATTCCACAGAAGAATATTAAGAGGCTACTGGCTTACTCTTCTATAAGTCATGCTGGCTACATCGCCATTGGTCTTTGTGCCTATTCTGCTCTTGGCACAGCAAGCATCCTCTTTTATGTAGCAGGATATTCCTTAGCCACATTAGGAGCCTTTGCTGTAGTCTGCCTGACTAAGATGGAACAAATAGAGGAATATAATGGATTCTATAAGAAAGAACCATTATTAGCTCTGGTGATGCTCCTCTGCCTTGCTTCTCTGGCTGGTCTTCCCCCTTTTATTGGTTTCGCTGGCAAATTCTTCATCTTCGGAGCTGCATTAGAGAATGGCTTGCTCTCTTTGGCTATCATCGGTGTCCTCTTCTCTGTTGTCTCTGTCTATTACTACTTTTCAGTGATAAAGGCGATATATTTTGGTGAAGCATACGAAAGAAATCTTTCCATCCCTGTTTACGCCAAGGCTCTTCTTTGCCTCATTCTTATCTCCCTTGTCCTCTTTGGTATATTCCCCAGTCCAATCATGGATAAGGCTCAGATTGCCATAAGCTCAATTGCTTCACTATGAACGATTTATACCTTCCTATAAAGAATAGTCTTTCAGGGGTAAGGTCGAGATTAGCCAATCTATACACTGCTGATGTTGAAACAGCCTCTGAAATTTTAAGTTACCTCAGTGAATCAGATGGAAAGCTTATCCGTCCTGCCTTAGTCTTACTTGCCAGTGATAGCAAGCAACAAGAAGCCATAGACATTGCCTCTGCTACAGAGCTTATTCACATTGCCTCCCTTCTTCACGACGATGTGATTGATGGAGCGGACCTGCGCAGGGGACAAGAGGCGATAAATGCAAGATGGGGAGAGAAATGGGCGGTGCTTGTTGGAGACTTCCTTCTCTCTACTGCTTTCAACATCATCCTGAAGGAGAATAATGTAAGAGTCTTTGAGATATTTACGAAGGTAAGTCTAATAATGACAGAGGGTGAGATGGCTGAGTTAGAGGCAAAGAATAGCCTTGTTATCGATGAAGCTCTGTATCTTAATATTATTGATAGAAAGACCGCCTCTCTCTTTGAGGTGTCTGGAAGAATTGGAGGAATAATTAGAGGAGACTACGAAGAACCGCTCTCTTGTTATGGGAAAAACCTCGGGTTTGCCTTTCAGATAACAGATGATCTTCTTGATATCTCTTCAGAACATCCAACAAAGCCCATTGGTCAGGACATAAAGAATGGAAGACTCACCTTGCCGATTATTCATAGCTTGAGAGAGGCTGAGATGGCTGAAAAGAAGAGGATATTAGAGCTGATAGCGGAAAATAATCTTCCAGAGGTTAAAAGGATAGTGGAAAGATATGGAGGAATTGAGTATAGTCGGCAGATTGCAGAAGAATATATAGAATGGGCAAAATCCTGCTTAAAGCCCTTACCTTCATCTCCCTGCAAAGATTCCCTCATCAATTTAGCTGATTCTGTCCGAATGAGGGTGAATTAATTTATACCGAGAATAAACCAGATAAATTGTACGTGTTTAGCTCCATCTTCTCTTATAGCGTCAGAGCGTCAAATCATCAGAGAGATTATACTTTGACCCTTTGAC
>JAGUXG010000060.1 GCA_020061965.1 bacterium | reverse complement strand
TTTTGTTGTAGGTTGTAGGTTGAAGAAGTAGAACAAATAACATACAACTTACAACATCCTAAACTTACAACCTCAGGTTCTCTTTGTAAACCTGATTTATTTGGATATCTTTATATTGATATTGCTTACGGTTCAAATTGTGAGTTAGAGACCCAAATTTTCCTTGCTTGTGATTTAGGGTATATAGTCCACTTTTGAACTTTAGCTAACAGATCGTCTCTCTTCTTTATTGTCAATTAGCCTCCTATGATCTGGGGGATTAGCTCAAAGACCCTTAAGGTGAATTCAGCCATAACCTTTCCAAGCCAGGCCGCACAAACACCTGTCACAATCAAAACCGCCAAGATTTTAGGGACAAAGGTGATTGTCTGCTCCTGAATAGATGTTGCTGTCTGAAATATGGAGATTACAAGCCCAACAACAATACTCACAATAAGCATGGGTGCAGAGACAATGATTGTATAAAAAAGAGCCTGTTGGAAAAGTCCAATAACCATACCTTCTGTCATTTGAAGCTCAAAACAAGCTGATGGATAAGCAAATTCCATCCATCAACCATAACAAAGAGGAGTATCTTGAATGGTAAAGAGATCATTGCTGGCGGTAGCATAATCATTCCCATAGACATAAGGACAGATGAGACAATAAGGTCTATCACCAAAAAAGGTATGAAGAGTAGAATCCCTATCTGGAAGGCAGTGGTAAGTTCGCTGGTCATAAAGGCTGGAATCACAGTCCATACAGGAAGCTCTTCCCTGTTCTTTGGCCTGGGAATCTTGGCTATATTGACAAAGAGAACCAAATCCTTCTCCCTTGTCTGGCGGAGCATAAAATCCTTTATTGGACGAGATGCAGAGTTCAAAGCCTCATAATGACCCATCTTTCCAGCAAGATATGGCTGCAGAGCAACCTCATTCACCTTCTTCAAGGTTGGCGACATAATAAAGAAAGTGAGAAACAGGGCTAATGCAGTTATAATCTGCTGGGGTGGAGCCTGCTGAACACTCAATGCCTGCTTCATAAATGTAAGAACAATGACGATTCTAACAAAGGAGGTGACCATCATAATGATGGATGGAACAAGGGTGAGAATGGTCAGGAGAAAGAGGATTTGAAGGGATAAAGCGACATCCTGGGGCCCCTTTGCTTGGTCAATACCGATGTTTATCTTTGGAATAGGAAGCTCTGCAGCAAAACCTATTCCAGCGATGAGTATAAAAAAAGCTATCTTCTTCATTTAATTCCTTTTTAAGCCTCCTTGAGATAAAACTTGATAGGAACGGATAAAAGATTGAGTTTCACGCTGAGAGCCTTTTTAATATAGGCTATCCAGTTTGAGGTAGCCAAGGATGGGTTGTTCACCCAAAGGGTAAATGCTGGTGGCTTTAGCCCTGTCTGAGTGGCATAGTAGAGTTTTAAGGTTCTACCTCTAAAGGTTGAGGCTGGACCCCTATCTATGATTCCTGCCAGAAGCTTGTTCAAAAGAGCGGTCTGGACATTTATAGAGTATAACATACCGAGCTTTTCGGTCTCATTGAGAAGGGCTTTAATCCCTTCTCCGCTAACTGTAGAGGTAAAGACTATAGGCAGATGTGAAACAAATGGAAGATAAGATTCTATCCATCTCTGATAATCTATCTTTGGATTCTGGCTCAAGTCCCATTTATTGACCACAAGGATAATGGCTGAACCTGTATCCAGAACAGAATTCACCAACCTTTTATCAACCCGACCAATCCCTTCCTCTGCATCTATGATCAACCAGCAGATGTCAGCTTTTTGAATAGACCTTTCTGCACCACCAACGCATGCCGCCTCCAATTGAGAAGAGACCTTCTTCCGTATCCCGGCTGTATCTAAAAATAAAAGGGTTTTGTCGCGATAGACAAATCTTTCAGAGACAGTATCCCTTGTTGTTCCAACAAGGCTATCAACCAAAGACCTCTCTTTTCCCAATATTCTATTGAGAATGGAAGACTTGCCTGTATTTGGCCTACCGATGATGGCTATTTTGGTGAGCCTCTCCTCTTCTTTTCTTGCTGCCTCTGGAAAGTGTTTTATGATCTCATCAAGAAGGGTATCAATGTTTATCCCGGCAGTAGCTGAGATTGGGATTGCATCACAACCCAATTTAGAGAAATCTGAGAGGTCTTCTGGTTTATAGGGAAGATTATCCTTCTTATTGATGACTATGCAAAATGGCTTATCTTTCTTTCTGATGAGCCTGAGCACCTCCAAATCCTCTGGCATCAATCCTGTCTTTCCATCTAAAAGCAAAATGATAAAGTCTGCCTCTATCAGAGCTATCTCTGCCTGAATCCTTATCTTTTCAGCTAATCCTGATGTTCGTATCCTTATTCCGCCTGTGTCAATAAGCGTAAAGGTCTTTCCATCCCACTCCATTTCAGCATAATTTCTGTCTCTTGTTGTCCCTTCCTCTTTATCAATAAAGGCATACTTTCCAGAGAGCAAGCGATTGAAGAGTGTAGATTTGCCTACATTAGGTCTGCCAAGAAGTGCTACTTTAGACATTTTTCTTTATAGGTTTAGCAGGAACACCTTTTACAGTGAGCCCGTCTGGCACATCCCTTGTCACAACCGAACCTGCTCCAACTATAACGCCATTTCCTATCTTAATATCAGGAAGGATAACAGCAGAAAGTCCAATAAAACTACATTCTCCTACAAAAACACCGCCTCCTAATACAGCACCAGGTCCAATATGGCTATCCCGGGAGATAAAACAATCGTGCTCAATGATTGCTCCTGTGTTTAAGATAGTGTTATCGGAAATCTCTGCCCCAGTATTTATCACGACACCTGCACCAATTACCACACCATCTCCAAGTTTTGCAAGCCCCGAAATAACAGCAGAGTAATGAATGGCATTAACAAAAAGAAGACCAGAAGATCTTGCTTCAAGAAAAACCTCTTTTCTCTTAAGATTGTCCCCAAGGGCAACAATACCCTCCTTAAACCGAAAAAGAGAAGATGTATCTCCAAGTACAGGAAATCCACAGACCTCTTCTTTCTCAAAAGGCGAAATATTCAAAAATCCATCAGGCTTAAAACCTCTACTGAGCAGAATATCTAAAACAACCCGTCCTTGTTCGCCAGTCCCAATAATAACCATTTAATCTGAAGAAGCCGCAATAGCTAAACCTGCAATCGCACCTGCTGTCAGGAAATAGGCAAAGGTCTTTATCTCCCTCTTCTCTTTTTTGAGCTTTTCATTCTCTCTCTTTAGCTCCGCTATCTCCACACCTTGAGAAAGAGTCTTATCTTCTGCACAAGAGAGCTTCTTGGTAAGCTCATCTATGCTTGAGTTTAATAAAGTCACCTTCTCTTTCAATTCATCTCTCTCTTTTTTCAGAATCAAAATCTCCTTCTCTTTTTCAGCGAAGCTACTTTTCTGCTCAGAAAGCATCCATTCAAGGTCATCTATCGCAAGCTTCATCTCTATAATAAGGTCTTCTACATCCTGAGATAGAGGCGTCTTTAATTCAAGAATGGCTTTTTCTATTATTCTATCCCTTTCTTCCAGACTTCCTCTCACTCTCTCTTTTTCTTGTTTAAGGCGGACAAGAAGAGACTCTGCTTCTCTTCTTTCCATCACAACCCTTTCTACCTTCCGCCCTATACCAAGCTTTTCTCCCGGATGAATGAGATTAGGATCAGTTATCTCATTAAACTTATTAAACTCGGGCCATTTAACAGGGTCATTAAAATAGGTTTTGGCAAGCTCCCAAAGCGTATCCCCTTCTTTTATCGTCACCATCTCAGTCTCCTTTTTTGGAACAATCTTCGCCAAACCATCAATCGGCCCAATTACCAATTGAATCACTAACATCCACAAAATACATCTCTTCATTTTTCCTCCTATCTTATTGCCTCAACCAATTCCCTCTATCCCTTTAATGAGGACACAGAGGTATTTCTGGCGATGTCCTATTTTTCTTCTGTATCCCTTTCTTCTCTTGTATTTTACTGTAGTAATCTTCTTTCCCTTTCTTTCTCCTAATACTTCTCCGGTAACCTTTATATTTGAAAGTTCGTCTCCCATATAGAACTTCTCCTCATCTTTTACCATTAGGAGATTGGTGAACTCTAATCTATCTCCCTTGTTTTTCTTCTCAAGGTCAATATTCAGCCTATCTCCCTCTTTCACTATATACTGCCTGCCCTTATCCTCTAAAACCGCATACATATTCTTTCCTCCTTAAAAATCTAAAATCTAAAATTCCTACGCCATTCCTTTCATTCTCAGTTTCATATTGCTTGGACTATCTGAATTACGCAATGCCTCCTCCTGTGATATTATCCCTTGTGCATAGAAATCAAAGATACACTGGTCAAAAGACTGACACCCCTCATTTTTGCTTGCTTCAATTGCTTCCTTCAACTCTCCTCCAATCTGTCCTCTCCTTATCAATTCCTTTATCCTTGGGGTCACAAGCATAATCTCTATGGCAGCCACCCTCTTCTTCTCCACACCAGGGATAAGCCTCTGACTGATAACAGCCTTTAGATTCAAAGAAAGGGCAAGGAATATCTGGGGGTGCATCTCTTCTGGAAAGAAGTTTATCACCCTCTCCATTGTTTGATTGGCATTGGTAGAATGTAGGGTAGAAAGAACTAAATGGCCTGTCTCTGAATAATAGATGGAGGAAGAGATGGTCTCAAGATCCCGTATTTCACCTATCAGAATGACCTCTGGTGCCTGGCGAAGGGTATTCTTCAGTGCATTTGAAAAGGAAAGGGTATCTATACCGACCTCCCTCTGGCTGACAATCCCCTTTTTGTCTGGATGAACAAACTCAATCGGGTCTTCAATGGTGATAATATGGCCTGTCCTGTTCTCATTTCTATAATCTATGATAGCTGCCAATGTTGTTGATTTTCCTGAGCCTGTTGCACCTGTGACTAAGACAAGCCCCCTTGGTGCAAGGGCTATCTCCTTAAGGATTTGTGGCAGACCCATATCATCAATAGTGGCAATTTGAACCTTTATCTGACGAAAGACCGCATTTATCGCCTCTCTTTGCCTATAAACATTCGCCCTGAATCTTGATGTACCCAAATGATAGGCAAAGTTCAGCTCAAGCTCTCTTTCAAACCTTTCTTTATCTTCATCGCTTGTAATAGAATAGATCAGCTTCTCCGTATCCTCAGGTGTGAGTGGCTCCATCTTTGCTGGTAAGGTAGCACCTTCTATCTTATACATAGGTGGAGCACCGGTCTTAAGATACAGGTCAGACGCACCTGTCTGGATCATCTTCTCCAAAAGCTGGTCCATACTCATTTGTATCATAGTTATAATAATACTCAAACCCTTCTTTCCTTGTAAAGAAAAAATTTATCTTACTATTCCAATCTTTCCATAACCTCTATTTCCATCAGTATCTTCTGCCACAAAGATATAGACTCCACTGGCAATATTCTGGGGAGACCAGCTAAGTTTTCCAATAAACCTATTATCTTTTGCCTCTCCGACAAGCTCTCCAGCAACATTAAATATCTTTATCAGACTTCTTGGAGGTGCATCAAAGAATACAGTGGTATTCGGAAGCATAACAGGATTAGGATAGGCTTTTATTTGAATGATAGAGGGCGCGATGATCCTTATAGTGTATGTTGAAGGTGAACCATCATAATATATGAGAGAGGGTGTGGTATTTCTTGATGAGCCTGGCCAGGGGTCACCATTGTCACCAAAACCATCCCATTCAGCATCTGCTGGCAGTATAGTTGCAGTATATGTTGGTACTTCTTGGATGTGGTAGATAAGAAATCCCTCTCCTGGAATAAAAGAGTCAAATCCATTTTTCTTCCTCCATTCTACAAGGAAATATTCATAACTTCCTCCAAGCCGAAAGAGATGGGAAGTTGGTTTTAATGGAAGGATCAGATTCTCTGCCTGTTGAGGTGTAATCCAGCCCAATTTATACTTGGAGTAGGCATCTAAATATGCAGGATACTCTCCATTACCATTATAACACCCTAAGCTCATCAGTGACCAATATCCAAAGAAATAGAGGTCATCAAGACCAAGTTGATGACCAAACTCATGACACCATATTCCAAAAGAGGAGCTTCTGTAGTTATCCTTTTCTGGAACAATCATAACATTATAGATAACTGTTCCATCTGCAGCAAGATTCACATCAGGTAAAAATTTAGACATTATATCTCCTCCACTCTGCTTGTTTACGCCCGAATGGAGAAGCATCAAGGCATTGTAAGAAGAGAAGTTGATATAAGGGTCTGCTTGGGCTACTGAATCTATCGTAAGTTGTCTAAGATCGTTTGTATAATAAGAAGACGAGGTTGCCAAAACAGTGTAAGTGGCAACATAAGGGATTACAGTTAAACTTCCATTAGATGTCTCCAGATAATAAGCCTTGAACCTCTCTGCCAATTGGTCAAAATAGGATGATGGTTGTTGAAACGGTCTATTATTAAACTCAACAGGAAGTATCAAGAGATTCACAGTCCCTATTCTTTGAACAAACCCACCTATTCCTTCTCTTGGCTGAAACTGCTTTATCTCAACAGATAGACATATTGAAGGGATAAGAAGAAGTTTTATAATAAGACTTATTTTTATCTCCCTGTCTTCTCTGTGCCTCTTAGGTGAATAACTATTAGACATTTTCTATCTTTGGCAATGCTGATATATCGCCAAGACCAAGCAAAGACAAAAATTTCTTTGTTGTCCTGAATAGGTATGGATTGCCTGGTGCCTTCTTCTGACCAGCTATTTCAACAAGCCCAAGTTTCATTAAATGTTCTATCGGCCCCTCACTATTCACGCCACGAATAACCTCCACTTCTCCTTTTGTAATAGGTTGTTTATAAGCAATGATGGATAGGGTGATAAGGGATGGCTTGGTAAGTCTTATCTTTCTGGTTGGTCTCAGCTTCTTTATCCACTTGGAAAACTCTGGTCTTGTCTGAAACCTCCAACCTCCAGCTACATAGACAAGCCCTATACCACGAAGGATAAGGTCATTCTGCAAACTAAAGATAGCCTCTTTGACAATAGATTCTTTCTCCTCAAGAAGATCTGCTATCTTTTTTGTAGAAAGCACATCTTGCGAGGCAAAGACCAGGGCTTCTATAATTGGTTTTATCTTCTGATTGTCCATATAGGAGCAAAGGGCTTATATTAGACAGCCTTAATAGACTCTCTTTTTATAAGCTCAGGGAGGGCAAGGAAGGTGACAATTGGCTCTATTCTGTCTCTTGACGAAGAGCTAAAGTTGTATGAGAATTTCAATCTTACTTGCATAGGTTGTTATTATATCTTACAACCTACCATTAGTCAACAAGTACTTACCTTGTTGTTATTTAAGAATTAAAAGTGCACACTTTTTGATAAATTTAAAGTTCAAAAGTGCACACCTAAAAGATATGGATGTGGCTATTCTTGAACGACAGTAAAACTGCTATATTACTGAAGTTAGGCAAAAAAGGATTAAAGGAAAATCCCTTTTATGCCGAGATATAAAATAGGGATACTAATATCTCATAGAAAAAGAGGGATTTATAATGAATACAGCAGTTGCCTTTTTGTCGGAAGAAGTGACTGTTCCAAAAGGAAAGATGATT
>JAGUXG010000221.1 GCA_020061965.1 bacterium | reverse complement strand
TTGGTGTGAGCACAGTTGCTCCAGATGGGGTGTCATCAGCAGGGTCCCACGTATCCTCTGTGGTTACTGAGACTTCATTAGAATAGGCAGAATCTCCATCGGTGTTATATGCCCGTATCCTATAAATGTAGGTGATGTTGGATGTTAAGCCTGTATTCTGATAGGATGTTGTATTTGCTGTGATGGTGGCAATCTGAGAATAAGCTCCATCCCCACTCTTCCTCTCTATCTTAAAGCCTGTCTCATTATTAGAATTATCAGACCAAGAAAGATTTATCTGTGTGCTTGATATTGGAGTAGCCGAAAGGTTTGATGGTGCAGAAGGAGGTGTTCCACCTGTATAAGAATACTTAAGATAACCTGACCAACTGCTACCTACTGAATATGCCCTTACCCTTAGATAATAATACTGTGTATTTGCAGCGGAATAAGAAAATTTAAACTGGGAGCTTCCTCCTGAGTCATCATCATAGGCTACACAGGTATAACCATCCCCTGGGCCATTATAGAGCTCTCCGTAGTTATCGCCTGAGCCACCTATGGTGTTGAAATTATAGGTAATCCCTGCCGTCATATAGAGCTTATACCAATCGTAGTTGTCTGTGCTGCTTAGGGTGTGAGGGCCATGGGATTGTTCAGAGGTTGTAGGAAGGATTAAGGTAGCACCAGAGGCTGTATCATCAGTAGGATCCCATGCATCCCCTGTTTCTGGAACATATTTTTGTAAAACAATATCATCTATAAATGCACCTTTATCGTATATTACAGAGGAATCACTTTCAAAGATAAAGGCAATCCAAACCTGAGATTTTCCACAGAGATTGCCCAAAGTAGGTACATTTGTTAAATCAAAGGTTCTGGCATTCCAAGTGTCTCCATAGTCTCCACTTATGCTATAACCATAATAATTAGTGCCATCAATGGATGCCATCCAATATAGCTTGTCATAACCCGATTCTGACTTATTCCAGAAATAGAAGGAAAGAGAGGCGTTTGTAGCATCAGAAAGGCTAAATGGCCCATATTCCATCCAGGAACGGCAATTATCGGGATAGTTTTGGAAGGCTGGATTAAGCCCATTTGCTCCACCCTTTGCACACCAAGCACTCCAGGCACCACTATGTGATTTGTAATTTGTATCATCCCAGTAATATTCACCATTTGTATAGCCATCATTATCAAATGCCGACCACAAGCCAGAGGGAAATGAGCCTTCAAGCCCCTCGCTCATAATCGTTGTCCATCCTGATAAGACGCCTATTAGCCTTGTCTTTTCACTTGGCAGCTTTTCTGAAGTATCTAATATAGAGTAAGGATTGGAAGGAATAGATGTGCTTTTGATAAGATGAGCTGCTCCCTCTTCCCTTTTTTCCCATCTTCCTTTTTCTAAAGGATAGAGAGAGAATGGAAGAAGAAAAAGAATTGATGCCCTTATTACTAATTTATACATTATTTAGCCTTCCATCTTATTTTTCATTTTGGCTTGACTAATTGACTAAAATTATAAATAACAATAATCTTGTCAAGAAGTATTTTGATGCCTCTGCATTCATTGCCTTTGTTGCCATTCTCATTGAAAGGTTAAGCAATTCCCTCATTTCATGGCAGGCATTAAGGACAAGCCCAACATCAACTAATGTTCTTAAAGCCCTTGCCTTATAGTCAAGCTCCTCTCTAAGCCTACTCGTCTCAAGAAGGAGGGCTGTTTGGTGTGAGATTGTCTCTAAAACCCCAAGGTCTTCTTTTGTAAATGGCTCCTTTTCAAGCTTATTTATAACCTCAATAACACCAAGGACATTATCGTCAAGGATAATGGGCGTTGCCATAATATTGTATGTTTTAAACCTTACATCCTCTGATATCTTCTTATAAAACCTCTCATCCTTGGATACATCAGGAACAATAAGGCTTCCTTTTGATTCTGCAACATATCCTACTATGCCCTCTTTTATCTTTACCCTGAATTTCATAACCTCCCCTGCCTTCTCTCCCTTTGCTACCTTAAAAACAAGCTCATCTTTTTCTTTTAAAAGGAGAGAGCCTGCATCTGTTTGTGTTATTTGAAGGGTAATATCCATTACCCTATCCAAAATCTTATGAATGGGTAGAGGAAGAACCATCAAGGAGCTTATTTTGTTTAATGCCTCTATTCTTTTATCCATAGTATTAAAATTTGTAAAAAATAAGGCTATGGGTTAAATATGGGCTATGGGTTTTAAGCATCTTACCTTACTTTATATCTTTCTCCTTTGATTTAGAACTGGAATTAGAAGAAATGGATTTGTTTTTGATGAGATGGCCAGGTCCATCTTCCCTTTTTTCCCATCTTCCTTTTTCAGGAAGAAGAGGAGAAATAAACCTAGTTCCCATCGGGATTTCTTCCTTTATAGCCCCTGTTATAGTTGCTGTTCCTTTGCTCTCTTCCTTTACAGCCCCTGTTATTGTCTCTGTTCCTTTAGTTTCTTTTTGAACCTCTACTTTAATATTTGCCTTCCCTTCTTCCTTTTTTAAAGACCATTTTTTGCCTATCCCCCAAAATCCATAAATATTTAGCCCCCCGGCTAATATCATCAATAGAATTATTGTAAATTTTCTCATTGTCCCTTATTTAGAAGTATGCTATACAGTGCCCATATAATATCTTACCCCTTTTGGCGTCAATATAGAATAGCCAGACACCCAGTTTTATCTGCCAGGCTAAATAGGGTTTACCGTCTTTGTGGATAAAGATACATAGCTTCCTTATGCCTATATAGTCATTTTCATATCTTGTGCGCAATGCTTCCAACTTCCTTTCTTGTTGGTGGAGAGGAAGATCAGAGATAGAATATGGTTGGGATTTGAGAAATTCCTCAAAGGAGGGTATTGGTTTAAAACCAATATCTTTGCCACCTTCTTTTTTTTTCCTAGATTCATAGTATACTTTATCCTTTTCATACCAATATTCCAAGGGTTTTCTATTTCCATTGTAATAAGGAAGATATCTCTCAATATATTCTTCTTTGGAAGGAAATTTACCCCTTAATTTTATAGAGGGCCAATTGAACCAATCATAGAGGTCTTTGTGCATTATCTCTACTGCCTGTGTGCCTGTAATTGTTGGTGTAAGGTCTAATTCTTTGATTTGATAGGGGTAGTTTATAGTTAAGCTCCAAGTGCCTTTCTCGCCTGTTAAATCCCCTAATGTCCCAGAAGCATCAGGAATATGAGCAATCTGAACAAAGTTTCCACTAACAAAGTTTCCCCTTTCACTATATACAGGTAAGCCCCTATAAATACATCTGTGATATGGACAGGGATATGGACCGGTCAAACTTAGACAAAAAAGGTCTCCCAATGAACATTTTGGTTCTCTTGTACCAATAGAATGTAAACATTCTGTTCCTATACCAAAGAGGTCTTCAAACTCAGAGAATAGGCTTTCTTGGGTATATGTTCCTGTAAATATAGGGTTTTCAATAAATGCTACTTGTGCAGAAGCTTTTATTTCCTTTAGAACATCCTCTCTATCATAAGAAAGCGTATATTCAGGGTATCTCTCCTGAAATTTTTTAAGCAATTCAGCTTTTCTTTCTTCTTCCTTCTTGCTGAGCACCCTGAAGGAAGGTGTTCCCTCCTCAGGTAGTATCCAGCAAGGTTCATATTTATATGCTGGTTCTGGATCCTTAAACCCATAAGCATTTACTCCTAAAACTACCAATAAAAAAATTGTAAATCTTTTCATTGTTTTT
>JAGUXG010000066.1 GCA_020061965.1 bacterium | reverse complement strand
TCAAGGATTCCAGGGCTTAAGTGTTTAATCGTCTTGCCTTCACTTGACCACTTGACCCCTCGACTCCTTGAACCCTTTTAAGCTTAAATTTTCGCAAAGTAAGATTTCTTCTCGGTATAACTGACTGCTGACGGCTGAAAGCTGGCTTATAGTGTAAAAAATGCCTCTATCTTCCCCGAAAATACCCAGGAGATAAAGCCTCCAGCAGCTAAATATGGAACATATGGGATATGACTTCCTATTCTCCTTGTCAAAAGAAGGATTCCTCCTCCAATTACTACCCCTAAGATGGATGAGACAAGAAGCGTAGAAAGAATCAATTTCCATCCCAGAAAGACGCCAAGCAGCAATGCTACCTCAACATCCCCTTCTCCCATCCCTTCTTTGCCCAATAGCTTTGGAGATACCCTGACCAAAAGAAAGATTATTCCTCCACCCAAAAACATGCCAATAATATGCTCTATAGGATTCCAGATTAAAAAAGCCAGCACCAATCCGACTACAATTCCAGGATAGACAACCCTGTCTAAGACAAAAAATGTCTCAATGTCAATCACAGAGATAAGCAAAAGCAAGGAGAAGAAGAATAACCAGATAAATAACTCCTTATTCAAGCCACAAAACTGAAGGAGGAATAGAAAAAGCAAGCCTGTCAGTATCTCAATAATGATATATCTAATGCTTATTATCTCTTTGCAATCCCTGCATCTTCCAAATAGGAGAATCCAGCTTATGATAGGAATATTGTCATACCACCGTATCCTATGGCCACAAACAGGGCAGAAGGAACCAGGTGTAATGATAGAGATATCTTTCGGCAAACGATAGATACAGACATTAAAAAAACTTCCAAATATTGCTCCAGATACAAAGAAGATAGTCTCTAACATCATAAACGTTCAGGTATATAGGAATCTCTTTTTTTATTCTCCTTTCTGACAGAACCTTATATTTTTTGCTCTTACAAAAAATATCCTTAAAGGTTTTTTCTAAAATTGCCGATAAGTATAAAGAGGGGAAAGATGGATTTTAGCATTGAGCTTTTTAAGAAGGATAAAGATAGGTATATTGCTTTCTCTCCAAGATTGAATCTTTATGCAGAAGGTAATACACTCAATAAGGCTGTAAAGCGACTTCAGGAGATAATAAACTTTTATCTATCTTCTGCCAATGAACTTGGGGTAAGCCCAGAAGAACTCTGTTTTCCTCATCAAAGGATTGAGGTTTCATCTCAAGGTCAACAGCTCTTTTTAGAAGGGAAAAACCTTCATTAAATTAAGAAGATTTTTTCTGGATAGGCACAAGGATCATAACCATTCTTTTTCCCTCTAAAGAAGGTCTGGTTTCAACTACAGAAAATTCTTTTAAGCTATTAACCATTTTCATCATCAACCCTCTTCCTAAATCAGCATGAGTGATCTCTCTGCCTTTGAAAAAGAGGACAATTTTAAGCCTATGTCCGTCTGTTAGAAATTCTTGTGCCTTTCTTACCTTAAAAAGAAGGTCATGCTCGGCTATCTGAAGCCCTATTTTTATCTCCTTTAGTTGAACTGCTTTCTGTCTTTTATTTCCCTCCTTTGTCTTTTTATTCTGCTCATATTGATACTTGCCATAATCCATAATCCTACAGACAGGAGGATTAGCCTCACCAGCTACCTCTACCAGATCAAGCGCTTGTTCCTTTGCTTCAGCAAGAGCTTCTTCTTTATCAACTACTCCCCTCTGCTTTCCCTCATGGTCAATCAGCATTACCTTTTTTGCAAAAATCTGTCTATTTATCCTTCTTCTTGTGCTTCTAACCTGCATCACCTCCGTAACCCCTCAATACAAATGCAAACTCTCCTTGCAATGATTTTAATAGTTACTCACCTCCTTATAAAAAATCTTACTAATTTTTTTGTTTATGAACCTCTTTATATAAAGCTACCTGATCTAAAAGCATAATTTTTTTGTCTATTCTCTTTATCCATCCCTTTTTGATAAATCTTAATAAAACTCTGTTAGATGTCTCTCTGGCCATTCCAGCAAGACTGGCTATCTCCTGATGGGTCAGCTTAATATCAAGCAGAAGACCCTCCTCTTGTTTTTCGCCATACTCGTCTCTAAGTTTAAGAAGAACATCTGCTACCTTTTGCTCTGCCCTGAAGAAGGCAAGTGTCTCTACCTGCTGGTCTGTCTTTCTAAGCCTTTGACAGAGAATATCCAATATCTTTATCCCTACAGATGGATACTGTTTAATAAACTTAAGAAAGTTATCCCTGGCAATTACTAAAGCCACGCAATCCTCCTGAGCTATTACTGTGGCTGACCTTAGCTTTCCATCTAAAATGGACATTTCGCCAAAGAAGCTATTCTCCTGCAAGATGGAGAGGGTCACCTCTTTTGCGTCTTCTCCTTCTACAATCACCCTGGCCAGCCCTTTTTGGATGACAAAGAGATAAGCTCCAACATCATCTTTGGTAAAAAACAATTCTCCTTTCTTATAAAAACTGGACTTGGTAATCTCTGCTAAATTCACTAATTCTTCCTCGTCAAACTGGGAGAATATTGGAACAGACCGCAAAACCTTTATTTTTTCTGCTTCAGTAATTTTCATAATCATTATTATTGCAAACTTTCCCTTAAAAAGTCAAACAAAAAATCCTATTTTTTGTTACCCTAATTTATTCTTGATATAACAACTCTTTTACAATCTTATAGACCTTCTCTGGTGTAGTATCCAAAACACAAGACTTTATCTCCTGTTTATCTTCACAATTGATGGTTCTACCATTAAATACAGAAAAACAAGGATGGCAACTAACCTCTGGAACAAGGCAGATACAATTCTCGCTCAATGGGCCAAAACCTAAGGGGGTTTCAGGGCCAAAGATAGAGATTGTCTTTATATCTGTCAGTGCGGCAAAGTGTGCTGTGCCACTATCTACGGTGACTAATACAGAAGAGATGTTGTATAGGTCTATCAACTCCTTGAGTGTGGTCTTTCCTGTCAAGTCAAGACACCTTTTATCACCAAGAAATGAGATGAGTTCTTTGGCAGGCAGAGAGGATGAAGAGGTTCCAACTATGACTATATAAACCTTTTCATCCAAAGAGAGTAACTGCTTGCCTAACTTGGCAAAATATTCTATGGGCCACTCCTTAAAAGACAACCATTCTCCTGTCTTTGGCGGAAATATGACCATCTTTATCTCCTCCGGCATCTTTTTGGATAGCTCAGGGTTTAGTTCCTTCAGTTTATTCCAGATATTCGTCCTTCCTTCTTCAGTTGATTTAAGCTTTGGCAAATCTTTAAAGTCAATAAACAGCTCTTCTTTCATTGTTATCTTTCCTGCTGGATATTTCAAGGCATAAATCAATGCCAAAAATGTCTGACCTACATGCAAGTAATGATTATAATTGACCTTGTGAGTCAGAAAATTGCCTCTATACAGACCCTCAGCATTAAATCTATAAAGCCCGACTCTCCAGTTTGCACCTATTAGATAACTTAAAATGGCAGTATATCGCGAAAAGAATTCAAGGTCTATGACGGCATCTATGCCTATTTTCCTCATCTTTAATATTGTCAGGAGGGTATCTTTGATAAAATTCAGGGCAGAATCTATCCTTATTGAAAATATGTTTTCTTCTGGAATGATGCCTAAAAGTTGTATAATCTCAACATTCTCCTTAAATGTTAAAAAATATAGCTCAACATCTTTGAGCATCTCTTTGAGTTCTTTTATCGCCGGGTAAGCCAGAACAGAGGTGCCCATCTCTGCAGGTTTTAATAAGAGTATCTTTTGAGGACAAGAAGGGAATTTATCTATCTTTATCGCTCTTTCTATAGTGTAATATATTGAGAGCAACCAACAAATGATTGTTCCCAAATATTTATCTAAATTTCGGACGATCTCTATCTTTGTCATTATTTAGATTTTAGACAGAAAAGACGGCTTTTGTCAAAAGAAAACTTAGGAGTTGAGTAAGTCATAAAAAGGAATATAAATTTATATTTCCTTTTTTTTTGTCGATATGATATACTAAATTTATAAGTAAGTAAGAAGGTATAAAATGGCTGAACAAGAGAGCAAAAAGAGGTTTCTATTTGAGGTATCATGGGAGGTGTGTAATAAGGTAGGTGGAATCTATACTGTTATTAAGAGTAAACTTCCAGAAGCTACCAAAGAGTTTTCAGAAGACTACATCCTTATTGGACCACTTATGGATACCAACCCAGAGTTCATTGAGGATACAAGCATAGGACTGGTAAATCTGAAGGCAAAGCTGAAAATGGCTGGAATAACAGCCAAGATTGGTGTCTGGAATCATGAGACAAAGCCAAGGGTTATTCTGGTCTCTTATAAAGATGGGCTTGATCAAAACAAGCTCCTCTTTCAACTCTGGGAGGACTTTGGCATAGACTCAATGAGCGGTGGCTGGGACTATATTGAGCCTATTCTATTTTCAGTAACAGCAGCCAAGGTTATAGAGGCTCTCAGTAGCTTCTACTCGGACTCGGATATAATTGCCCAGTTCCATGAATGGATGACAGGTGCAGGCTTGTTGTATCTAAAGAAGAAATGTCCGCATATTGCCACTATATTCACCACCCATGCCACAGTCTTAGGCAGGTCTATGGCTGGAAACGGTATAGACATCTATAAGATCCTCTCAACCATCAATACCGACCAAGAGGCGATAAGATACAATGTTTGTGCCAAGCATTCCCTTGAGGCTACCACTGCCAGGGAAGCAGACTGTTTTACCACAGTGAGTCAGATAACCGCCATTGAAGCCAAGCATATCCTGAATGCAGAGACACATATTATCCTGCCTAATGGATTTGCTGTCAAGGCTATTCCCAGTTACAGGGAAAACCCAGAGTATTTCAAGAAGCATAGGGAAAGGCTCTTAAAATTTGCCTCAGGGTTTCTGGGTAAAGAGATAAAAGAGAAAGAGACGCTTATTGTTTCAACCTCAGGCAGGTATGAGTTCCATAACAAGGGCATTGACCTTCTCCTTGAGGCATTAGCTGAATTGAAAAAGAACCAAGAGCAATTAAGCAAGAACCTTGTTGTCTATCTCTTTATCACTGGAGGTTCACCATATACCCAGCACCAGATAGAGAGGCATTATGGCATAGCCACACACCAGCTTTGGGACCCAAACAATGACCCAATCCTTAATACCTGCAGAAAACATAACCTTCTTAATAGCCCTGACGACAGGATAAACATCATCTTTGTGCCTGTCTATCTTAATGGACAGGACGGCATCCTGAATATGGAGTATTATGAGGCATTATCTGGTTGCGATGTTACAGTGTATCCCAGTTTCTATGAACCATGGGGATACACTGGCCTTGAGTCAATTACCTTTTCTGTGCCTACACTGACCACAGATGCAGCTGGATTCGGGCAATGGGTGAACTCTATTGAAGGAAAATATGGGGCTATAAAGGTGCTTTCAGTCTTTGAAAAGGATTTTGCTTCCTCTGTAATAGAACTGAAGAACTTCCTTCTATATTTTTCAGCACTGAAAACAGAAGATAGGGAAAAGATGCGGGACTCTGTCAGAACAATGGCACTATCTGCGGAATGGAATGTCTTTTATAAGAACTATATTGAGGCGTTTAATATTGCTGAAAGGAATTGCCAGGAGAGACTAGCCAAGAAAGAAGTGATAAAACTTGGTGAGGTGTATAGGGGTGCAGATAGCCCTGTGCCGAGATTCAGACAATTTTCTATAAAGTCTTCCATTCCTCAAGAGATAAAGAGGCTTCGGGAGCTTGCCTATAACCTCTGGTGGGGATGGAATCAGGATGCTTATGAGCTCTTTTCCAGGCTTGACCCTGTCCTTTATGAAAAGATGGGCAATAACCCTGTGGCGTTTTTGGAGACAGTAAGCCCAGAAAGGTTAAGAGAGGCGGCTGAAAATGAGGACTATCTCCATCTCTATGAGAGCGTCATGAAGAGGTTTGATAAATATTGCTCAAGCAAGAAATCCCTTTTAGAACAGATAGAGGGAATATCTCAAGCAAGGCCTGTGGCTTACTTCTCTATGGAGTATGGTTTTCATGAGTGTATGCCGCTCTATGCTGGGGGCCTGGGTATGCTCTCTGGCGACCATATAAAATCCTCGTCTGACCTGAACATTCCCTTTATTGCTATCGGCTTACTCTATAAACAGGGTTATTTTAAGCAGGGAATCTCTAAAAGCGGTGATCAGAAGGTAGAATATTTTCATAATGACTTTTTCAGGATGCCTCTTTCAGAGGTCAAGAAGAATAAAGAGAGGTTGATTATAGCCATTGATTTTCCAGGAAGATTGGTCCACGCGCAGGTATGGAAGGTGCAGGTAGGAAGGACACCAGTCTATCTTCTTGACACAGATATTCCTGAAAACAGCCCCTCTGACAGAGAGATTACAGGAAAGCTATACAGTGGAGAAAGGCACTTCAGGATAGAGCAGGAGATGGTCCTAGGCATTGGCGGCATCAGGTTTCTTGAGGAGATGAATATAAATCCATCTGTCTATCATATAAACGAGGGACACTCTGCCTTTCTGGTCATTGAACGGTTGATTAACCTGATGAGGTATAACAACCTTGAGCTTGATACAGCCAAGGAGGTGGTCAAGGCAAGCACTATCTTTACCACCCATACCCCTGTTCCAGCAGGGATTGAGACCTTTGAACCTAATTTAATAGAAAACTATTTCAAGCACTATGTTGAGACGAATGGCTTATCCTGGAAAGAGTTCTGGGAGCTTGGCAGAAAGGATGTGACAGAAAAGGCTCCTTATGAGATGGCTGTTCTGGCACTGAAGAATTCTTCAAAGAGAAATGGCGTGAGCAAACTGCATGGCCTCGTTTCACAGAAGATGTGGCATGATCTCTGGAAAGGGCTTCTTTTGGAAGAGGTGCCAATCAGCCATATCACTAATGGTGTTCATGCTACTACATGGTTGACAATGGAGATGAAGAATCTATTAGTAAAATATTGCGGCATAGAGTTTGATGAGGCATTGTTTAAAAAGGATATTTGGGAGAAGATTCAGGATATCCCTGATGAGGCACTCTGGCAAGCCCATTCAATTGCCAAGAATAAGCTCTTTGGCTCTATCAGAGAAAAGATAATTGAAAACTGGACAAGGGAGGGCGAAAACCCTGAAGTCCTTGAGGAGTTTTTAAGAAACCTCTCTCCTATTCCACTGACAATTGGATTTGCCAGGAGGTGTGCCACATACAAGAGGCCAACACTCTTTTTGAAGGATATTAACAGGCTAAAGAGGCTTATCTTGAATAAAAAGCATCCTATCCAATTTGTTGTGGCTGGAAAGGCTCACCCTAAGGATGAGATGGCGTTTGGTCTTATCAAGGAGATAGTAAATTTCGGAAAACAGCCTGAATTCTTGGGAAAGGTGATCTTCTTAGAAAACTACGACATAAAACTTGCCAGGAGAATTGTCTCAGGTGTAGATGTCTGGTTGAACAATTCAAGGAGACCCCTTGAAGCCTGCGGAACAAGTGGTCAGAAGGCTGGAATGAATGGGGTTATTCATTGTAGCAGCCTTGATGGATGGTGGGATGAGGCTTTTGATGGTAAAAATGGCTGGGCTATAGGCACCAGAAGAGAATATAGGAATGCAGAGACTCAGGATCTGGCAGACAGTGACTCTCTCTATGACCTTCTCGAGGAAGAGATTATTCCAGAGTATTATGCCAAAAATGAAGCCAGTATTCCTGAAAAATGGATAAAGAGGATGAAGAATGCTATCATTACCAGCCTCTCAGGGTTCAACACCCATAGAATGGTCAGGGATTATACAGAGAAGATGTATGTTCCTGTGGCCAAGAGGTATTTCAGCTTAATGGCTGAAGGATTCAAAAAGGTTCAGGAGATTGCTGATTGGAAGAGGTCTATAACAGCCAGGTTCTCAAGCACACATATTAACAGCATAACCATAGAAGGTGGTGAGAGATTGAATGTTGGAGACGAGATAACCATTCATCTTGAAATAAACAAAGGCAGGGTTTCAAAAGAGGAGCTTTCTGCTCAAATGGTAGTGGTTGAGGATAAAAAAGAGGAGGAACTAAAGTTTACAGAGCCGCCAAAAGAGCTCTCATCTTCCGAGATTCAGGTTATTCAGATGGAAGTGAAGACAGAGGACGACTCAACCGTCAAATATACAGGAAAATATAAAGCAATAGCATCAGGCAAGTTCAACTATGGTGTCAGAATCACACCCTTTCATCCAGATGTGGATGACACAGCTGATTTGGGGCTTGTCTATTGGGGGTGAGGATATACTGAGAATATGGAGAGGAGTAAATCAGATACAATCAGGCCTGGGAATGTTTGGATGGACATTAAAAGAGATTGTATAGTTTAATGTATACCCAAGTAAATCAGGTTTACAAAGAGAGCCTGAGGTTGTAAGTTTAGGATGTTGTAAGTTGTAAGTTTGGATCTGATTTATTCTACTTCTTCAACCTACAACCTACAACAAAAATCTTCGGTAAACCTCGTGTTTCTTGAGTACAAAATTGTCCATAGTCCATAGACTTAGCGGATATTATTGCCATTGACTATCGACTATGGACTCTTTAAGAAGGCAGTTTATTCCTCGCTCAGGAAGGAGAAACAGATAGAGAGATTGGTTATGTTCCCCAAATCTCCATAGGGTGAGAAGGATATGTCGGCTAAGACATTCTCATGTTTATCCCCAAACCAAGGGATATTCCAGAGCCTATATCCTGTCCGTTTGAGTAGCCAGCCCGCAGATATACGCTCTCTAAGGCCTTATGTTCAATGCCAAGTCTGGCAGTCACAGAGCTGTCTATTGACTTATCAATCTGGGAGGAGATAATCAGGGTATCCTTGAGGAGCGAAAGGCTTGCTCCACCACGAAGGGTTATAGGCAAATCCTCATTTTTGCTGATAAATTTAACCTGTTTACCTATATTGAAAAGTCCCATTCCTAAACTAAGGCCAGGATAGCCTGTCTTCAAGAGAAGACCAACATCAAAGCAAGCAGTATCTGCTTGCTTGTCATCAAGCTTTTCTCTGATAAGCCTTAATGTGCCACCAAGGCATAAATCTGGGCTGACTTCTCTGCCATAGCCTAATGTTAAGGCAGCATCATAGCAGGAAAAATCGTCTATTTTATCTGGAGTAATAGTTGTCCTTTCTATCTTTGGACTATGAAGAAAGAGAAGGTTTGCCCCAAGGCCTGCTGGGCTTTCTTCAAAGTGATGGG
This sequence comes from bacterium, assembly GCA_020061965.1. Taxonomy (GTDB): domain Bacteria; phylum UBA9089; class UBA9088; order UBA9088; family JAGUXG01; genus JAGUXG01. The sequence continues at coordinate 4,762 of JAGUXG010000066.1, read as the reverse complement.
TATAAGAGATAGACTCCAAGCCTACTGCCGCCAGATATGAATTATGGAACATACCAAGCCTTTTTCCCTTCACATTAGCCAGACCTGCTGGATTTAGCAAGATAGCATTCTCATCATCAGCCAGACCAACATAAGCACCAGCCATAGCCTCTGACCTCGGACCTCCACCCATCTTCAAAAATTGTAAAGGAGATGTGGCAATCTCACTAGATTGAGCGAATACCACCCAAGGCAAGAAAAAACTGACCACAGAGACACAGAGAGCCACACAGAATCTCTCCATCAAACTCTGTGCCTTAAGTGGTGCAACTTTCCTATATCTCATCTTCATCTTATTATCACCAAAATCCCCTTTTTGGTCTTTCCTCCTTCTTCTGCTAACCAGATATACATCCCTGAGGCAACCTCTTTGCCTGCTTGATTAGTTGTATCCCAGTTTACACCATTAAGCTCTTTGACTAATTCGCCCATCAAGGTGAAGATTTTAATCTTTGAACCTGTTGCAAAGGTTACATTTTTACCCTTACAAGGATTTGGATAAGGTCTTAGATTATCAAGCAACTGAGCAAAGCCAAGCCCTATCCTGAATGTATTAGGAGAGGTAATATCAGCCCTGACCATATTATTATTCAGGTCAACACTGCTCTTTAATGGTTTCCAGCTTGAGTCTCTCAATTCAAATATAGCCAAGTTCTCCTCTGTCTCATCATTAAATTGATCAGTGTATGGAATAAAGACCGTTGCAGCCAGGCTACTTATCCCCTTATCTGGCTCATTCTTTTTCACTACATGTATCCTTCGTATTGTGTCAGATAGCCCAGGTATGGCTCTGTCAAATGCTGGTAGAGATCTCCCATCCATCTCCTCAACTGTAACCACAATATCCTCATTAAGGCTATTTATAATCATCTTTGTTGGAGAGAAGAGAAACTCCTTCCCAATATCTTGTCTCCTAATCTCTTTTGAGGCCAGGCCTGAATTTTTTATTAAAATGGTCATAGTACCAGCAACACCATCTCCTGATGGGTCACTCGGAAGGAGTTCTAATTTAACTGTTGTCTCTGTATCTGGCAGGTTTATCCCAGATTGCCAGAAGACCTCCCTTTGACCTGGGGCAAAATAGCTTCCACCAGTAAGACTTCCGTTTTTGCCGTTATATTTCAGGGTAATTGTTGCTTGTTCGCCATCTCCATCCTCTAAATCAAAGGCTATCTTTATCATCGCAGAATTGCCATAAGCCTTGAGATTCTTGATAACTGGCAGATAATTCAAGTTATCAAGGGTGAATGAGCCAATGGATGATGTTCCAACAACAATGGGGTCAGAAGGTGTTATCCTGAACCAGACAATAGTTTTTGTGCTGGGAAGGTCAAGGTCTGAGCTCCAGGAGAATATATTCTGGATACCAGACCCTGAAGCTAAGAGGTTCTCTTTGTCGCCACCAGTTGCCTCTTTCCAGACTAATCCATCTAAGGAATATTCTGCCTGAACTCTCCCTGTATCTCCATCCACATCTACGAGGAGATAGGCGATATTGACTGTCCTTGCTCCTTCTGTCAATGGGTTTATCCAGGCAAACGGAGGATTATTTCTCCTCTCCTCTGTCAGTTGATAGAGATAGACTAATCCAGCTTTATTTCCTATTAAAATATCCTTTTTGCCATCGTTGTTATAGTCTAAGACAAAAGGAATGGCATTCTCTCCGATATCTATCTCTTTGCTCTCAACCTTTACCCTTGTCCCCTGATCAAATTGGGGTGTGGTTATGCCATAATTTAGAAAGAGCCAGAGATAGCCATTACTATCCCCAACAATCAAATCTTCTTTTCCATTTCCGTTCCAGTCAATAAAACAAGGTGCAGAATTGCCAGAAACCTTGGCAGGGGTAGAACCAGTCCCCACAAAAACCTTTGTTGCTGTTGAAAAAGAGGGATTTTCGTCTGTGCCTGTGTTCAGGTATATCCAGAGATACCCCTGTCTATCTCCTACCAAAATATCCTTTTTGTTATCCTTGTTCCAGTCAATGATTCTGGGGACAATATTGCTTCCAACATCAAGAGACGATTCTGCAGAGACGATGACCTTTCTTTCAAATATTGGCGGTCTTTCCTCACCTATATTCTTGAAGAGGATAATATCACCAAACTCATTGCCCACAAGGATGTCTATGTTCCCATCGTTGTTGAAATCAGTTATCTCTGGAACAGAATAGGACTTACACTTGATTGGGATCGCCGTAGAGGTGCTTTTTTCTTGAAGCTTTAAGGAGTTTGTAAAACTGGGATTCTGCTCTGTTCCGCTGTTTAAGTAAAAATTCAGGTATCCATCGCTATCTCCTATGATCAGGTCTTTTTTGAGGTTCGTGGCTCCTGGTGCAGAGTATGCTCCAATATCCAGATTCTCTCCGTTTGCCTGGATAGGAGGAAGCGTTACCTCAGAGGTATTATTTATAAGAAAATTTGCAGTCTTTACAGTTTGACCATCTCCGCTTTGGTCAGATGGTGTTATCCTGAAGATAGCATTTGCTTGAATAGCACCAAGGTCTTTTACCGAGTCCCAGACAAAGATATGAGATATTCCAGCTGGAGAGGAAGTGAGCCCCTCCTTTCCCTCACCTCCAGCTCCAGCTGTTGCCTCGTACCAGGAGATACTATCCTTTGAGTACTCTGGCAGTATTTTTATGGTGTCAAAGTCTTCATCAACTAAGGTATAAGAGATATTCACCTTTCCTGATGAAGTGCCTTGTGGCGTGTCAATGGTAACCTTAGGAAGAGAGTTTGAAAATGTTGATAGATACAAAGAGATCTGACCATCTTCTCTTCCAGCGATAATATCTAAGCTGCCATTTTTGTCCCAGTCGCATAAATTAGGCGAGGCACAACCACCAACATTGATGTCGTTTCCATTAGATAGCTTCAGTCTTTTCTTCTCGCTGAAATATGGGTTTTTGTCTGTGCCGATATTGATAAAGAGCCAGATTGTACCATCCTTTACCCCAACTAAAAGGTCTTTTTTGCCATCTTTATTATAGTCAATGACAAAAGGCAAGGCATTGTTTCCAACCCCTGCTTGAATTGTAGTAGGTTCAGAGAAGATTGGAACCTCGTCCGTATTTATATTTGGGAAGAACCGAATATCTCCATACCTATCTCCGACAATGAGGTCCTTCTTGCCATCGTTGTCATAATCAATAACACAAGGCGAAGCATCATGACCAACATCGATTGGTAGATTGCCTGATCTTACCGCATAAGTGCCTTTGTTAAACACTGGAGCGTCATTTGTGCCTGAGTTTATAAAGACCCAGACATAGCCATTTGCATCCCCAACAACTAAGTCTTTCTTATAATCGCCATTCCAGTCGCAGGCCCAGGGGCTAGTAAGCTGCAGTTTAATCTCAGAGGTTGTTGTGCCACTCTTTTCCAAAAAGAAGAATTCACCAGTAAAGAGTGGGTCTTCGTCCTTGCCTGAATTTAGAAATAGAGCCACCCGACCAAACTCCTCTCCGACAATAATATCCTTCTTGCCATCGTTGTTCCAGTCAATCACTTGAGGCTTTGAATAACCACCTATATCAAGAGGCTCTGGGTCCCCATCAACATACTGAGAGGCATTAAATATTGGAGGCTCACTTGGATGAAAATTTGTGTTGACAAGGAGCTGTATCTTTCCATAGTTCTCTCCAACCAGAAGGTCGCGAGCCCCATCGTTATTCCAGTCAACAATAAAGGGTGAAGCAAACAGCCCAACATCTATATCTGTCCCAGAAACCTTTATCTTCTCTCCTGAGAGAAATTTGGGAACATAAGTTCCAGTTCCAAGAGTCTCTGTCCCCCTTTTGAAAAGAAGGACATTTCCTGTCTCATTGCCACAGATTAAGTCCTTTCTCCCATCGCCATTCCAATCAGCTATCACAGGTTTTGCGTATTGTCCGACATCTAAGGTTGAACTTCCTATTAAAGTGAGGGTTTCTTTTGAGAATATTGGCATATCCTGCCTGCCTGTATTTTTGAAGAACCAGACTTGGCCGTGTTTGTCGCCAAGAAATAGGTCTGGCAGGTTATCTTCATCAATATCAAAAAGATAGGGAGCAGAAAAGTCTTTGCTGATAACCATATCATTTGCTCTTAACTCTTCTGCCAGTCTAAGTATAGGGGTTGTGCCTTCTGCCATAGGGTTAGTGCTTTTTGCTACCAGGACTTTGCCATTAGCTCCTCCAATCAAGAGGTCCCAATGTTTTTCTGCATCAAAATTACAGGGGTGTGGCACAGCATATCCATCCTCTCTTCTAAATGGCACATCGCCTATCTCAATCTTTTCTCCAGTATTAAAGGATGGAGATTCATCTGTGCCTATATTTTTATAGAACCAGATATATCCTGCGCTATCACCCACAATGATGTCCTTCTTTCCATCAAGATTCCAGTCAATGACAGCGGGTGAGGCATTATAACCAGCCTTGAGCACCTTCTTCTCCACTTTAAGCTCAGCAGTAAATTGTGGAGAGCCTGCTAAGGCTACCTTCGCCAGAAGCAATAAAAAGAAGATCTTTCTCATCTCTTTATATACATCGGCATTTTTTGAAAAAGACTTAAATAAAATTTTTTATACCCAAGTAAATCAGGTTTACAAAGAGAGCCTGAGGTTGTAAGTTTAGGATGTTGTAAGTTGTAGGTTTGGATCTTATCTCCTCAACTTTGGCAAAAATCTAAATTCTAAGCTTAAATGTCAAATGAAATCCAAAGTTCAAATGACCAAAACC